>JAZSJL010000402.1:0-4193 GCA_045534355.1 Acutalibacteraceae bacterium | reverse complement strand
CAATTCTTTTTTAGATATGCTATAATACTTGACGAGGTGAAATTCATGTCTATAGATAAAGTTAGAGAATATTTTAAGCAATATAATATGGATGGTAAAATTTTAGAGTTTCCTGTTTCCAGCGCTACCGTTGAGCTTGCGGCACAGGCACTTAATACAGAGGGGTGCAGAATCGCAAAGACACTCTCTTTTATGGTGAACGACGCTCCTATTCTTATTGTTGCAGCAGGTGATGCTAAAATAGACAATAAAAAGTACAAGACATATTTCGGGGCAAAGGCAAAAATGCTTTCACCTGATGAGGTTGTAGAGCTAATAGGCCACGCCATCGGTGGTGTTTGCCCCTTTGCGATAAATGACGGTGTTAAGGTTTTCCTTGATGAATCTATTAAGAGATTTGAAACTGTATTCCCTGCTTGCGGAAGCAGCAACAGTGCAATTGAGTTAACACCCGAGGAATTGGAGAAATACTCCTGTGCCTTCGTTGAGTGGGTTGATGTTTGCAAGCTACCGGAGTAAGATGAATAATAAATAGACTTAATTATATATAAAAGCTCCCTGCAAAGCAGAGAGCTTTTATATTTTATTTAGTATAGCACATACTATTGTAAAATAATGTTTCAGGTGATTTTATGATTGCTATTATTACTGCTATACTTTCCGGTACCCTTATGAGTGTGCAGGGTGTATTTAACGAGGGAGTTACCAAACAAACGTCTATATGGGTTTCTGCTGCCTTTGTACAGCTGACAGCATTCCTTTTCTGCATAGGTGCCTGGTTTTTCACAGGACGTGAAAGTAGCTTCGGAGCACTAATGCGAATCGATAATAAATATATGCTTCTTGGTGGTATATTAGGTGCGCTAATCACCTACACAGTTATAAAGAGCATGGGCTCTCTGGGGCCTGCACAGGCTGTAATGATTATTGTTACAGCACAGCTTCTTGCAGCATACCTTATTGAGCTTTTCGGTTTATTCGGTACGGAAAAAGTAAATTTCCAATGGCAAAAGCTTATTGGAATTGCCGTTGCCATTGGAGGTATTTTGTTATTCAAATGGGAAAAATAAACTTCACAAAAAAACAGCACTGTATAACACAGTGCTGTTATCATTTTAATTAGAACAAGCTACCACTTGTGATTAAGTCGATAAGGTAACCGAAGAGACCGAAGATGATTGAAACTATCATATTTGGTCTTACAACCTCTACGTTATCCTTCTCTGATGGGCCGATTGAGTATTTGAAGGTTTTAACATCTTCAATACCTGTTGCAGTCCACTCACCATCAACCTTTTCTTCTTCAACATACTTGATTGTAAGAGTATATGTACCAAAGTTACCATCGCCGTGGTCATACTTTACAGTATAATCTTCAGCATCGTATGCCTTGGTGTAGGTTTCAGCAAACTTGCCACCGAACTTTGTATCTGCTACGCTCCACTCTGTTGGACGGAAACGCTTGTTTTCTACACCTTCATAATCATCCATACCACTACCGAAAGCTACAAACTTAACTGTCTTGTGGTAGAGGTATTCTTTGAGGAGACCATCAGCTGTGTTGTTTTCTACTAAGTACTCTTTCTTTGAGTCAGCCCACTCACGCTCATCCTCTGCACCACAACCGATGTGACACTTAGCAATCTCTCTACCATTCTTTGAATATGTTGCAGAGTTTGCAATCGGCTCGTATTTTACAAATATGTGGTTGTTTACAACAAACTTTGCAGGAACTGAGAAGTTTATGTCTGAGATACCGAAATCAAAAGAGATTGTATCTAAATAAGAAGCAACTGCAAGACCTGTCTTTGGCTGTATTGAAACAGTAACCTTACCACCATTGCCTTGGATAGTTGTGCTTGATGCAACTATATCAAATGCTTCTGAAGTAGGAAGTGCGAAAGTAACTGCTGAGTTACTGTTGTTAGTGATTGTAAAAGTCTTTGCAGCAATTGCTGAATAACCTGTACAAATTGAACCGAATGTAATTGACTTAACATCATATACAATATCGTAAGACAGCTGCTGCCATACAGGATAAAGAGTAATAGGTCCTTCAACTCTGAATTCACCGTTCATCTCATACTCAACCTCTGTTGCGCCATCAATTGATGCCCAACCGATTTGAACATGGCCATCACGAGTGTAAGCCTTACCTGCGAGGGAAACTAACAAGTTATATGTAGCCTGAGCATTGATTATTTCTTCAGCACCGATACCGAATGCACCGGGTGAAAGCTTAATCTCATATTTTTCCTGAGTATATTCAGGAGCCAAAAGCTTTGTATTGTTTGAAACTGTAAGAGTTGTATTAATCTTATGGCTTGATACACTGGATGCACTTGTTTTAGATGTTGACCAGCCTGTTTCTTTAATTGAATAACCGGGCATCTTAAAGAAGTTAACAGCTGATGACAAGGTATAGTTCTTGCCGTCTGTAAGGAATGTTAAAGAATTCGTTTCTCTGTTGATTGTGTATACAACGCCGTTAAATGTGTATGTATCACCGGGCTGATTCTTAATTACATCAAGAAGCTCACCATAAACCTTTTTACCGTTGATAGTACGCTCACCACCGGTAAGTGTAACAAGGTATGGACCTGTTTTGGAAGCATTGTACTTAGGATAGTAGATTGTATCAGCTGTTGCTGTTTTAGCTGCGCCAACCTTATGTGTACCTGAGTTGCTGCTATCTTTAGCACTCCAACCATCCTGATCATAACCAAGTGCCACGAAGAAGTTATCCGGTAAATTATACGTGCCACCTGCGCTTACCTGAATAGAAAGTGTCTTGTTCACCTTATCAATTGTGTAAACAACACCATTTGCATCGGTGTATGTATCACCTGTGATTGCTGCGATAGTCGCATTGAACTCGCCTTCAATACGAGTACCATTTACATCACGGTAACCACCTGCAAATGTAATGGTGTAAACATCTGCGGCTGATGTTGCAACAGTAAAAACTGAACAACACATCAGAACTGCCATAAACAATGACAAGATTTTTTTGAAGTTAATCTTCATGCGTATTCCTCCAAAATTAAAAGTATACTTTTACCATTGAATTATAACATATAAATTACAAAAATCATATTATCACTTTCACCAAACATACAGCAAAAAAACTGTCAAAGTTACTATAAATTCACCACTCTGTGCATTTATATCTTTTTTCTTGAATTATATTATCATTCGTGTTATTATTTTCACAGTTTTAGAATTTGGAGCGAATTATGAAAATAGGTAATTTAATAATAAAAGAAAAAGCTGCCCTCGCCCCCCTTGCAGGCGTTGCAGACAGAGCATTCCGTGAGCTGTGCAGAGATTACGGGGCTGCCTACACAGTTTGCGAGATGGCAAGCGCAAAGGGAATAAGCCTTGGTGATAAAAAGAGCTCTGAGCTTTTGTCAATAACCCCGACAGAACGACCTGCAGGCTCACAAATATTCGGCAATTCACCTGAAACGATGGCTATTGCAGCTCAAAAGGCACTTGAATACTCCCCTGATTTTATTGATATAAATATGGGTTGCCCTGCACCGAAGGTTGCTTCCTCAGGTGGTGGTGCACTGCTAATGAAAAATCCGCAATTAGCAGAGGATATTGTAAGGGCTGTTGTTAATGCTTCAAACGTGCCTGTAACAGTAAAAATGCGTATGGGCTGGGATGAAAACAGCATAAACTGTGTTGACCTGGCAAAGCGTTGCGAGCAGGCAGGTGCCGCCGCCATTACCGTCCACGGACGTACAAAGGTACAAATGTATGCTCCACCTGTAAATATTGATATTATCCGTCAGGTTAAAGATGCCGTTAGCATACCTGTTATAGGAAACGGCGATATTACAGACGGACCGAGTGCTGCAAAAATGCTGGAAGAAACAGGCTGTGATATGGTTATGGTTGGCAGAGGTGCTTTGGGCAGACCCTGGGTATTTCAAGAAATCAATGCATACCTTGAGCACGAGGTTATTTTACCCGAACCACCTGTTTCGCAGAGGATGTACGTTATGCTAAAGCATATAGAAAAAATCTGCGAGTATAAGGGCGAATACGTAGGCATAAGAGAAGCACGTAAGCACGCTGCCTGGTACACAAAGGGAATATTTGGTTCAGCAAACTACAGAGCAAGAATAGGTCTTATTAATTCAATTGCTTAATTAAGGCAGATTGCTCTTGAATTAATCGAGCAA
>JAZSJL010000069.1:0-4915 GCA_045534355.1 Acutalibacteraceae bacterium | reverse complement strand
ACTCCTTGGCCCACAGAACGACATGGCTACGATCCGACTTAGAGCCTATCTTTGCGGTGTGGTCGAAAATTCACACACTTATAATACTGCCTTCGGTCAGGTGAATGTGCCCGGTGAGTTTCACCACGGACTTATAATGCTCCTTCATTTAGCCCACCACCTGAACGTTGAAGGCGTTGGCTTAAGGCATATCTGCGACTGGGCAGTTTTCGTTTCACAGCTTGGACAAGAAAGGTTTACCCAAGTTTTTGAAAAACCATTGAAGGATATGGGCTTGTGGCACTTTGCACTCATTTTGACAAGGATGTGCGTAGATTACCTCGGTTGTGTTGGCTGGTCTTTAGATGATGACCTTGCAGATGTAGCCGAAGAGCTTTTAAACGATATATTTATCGGTGGAAACCTGGGTCAGAAAAACGACAGCCGTACCCATGAAGGCTTGGTGTTATCCTCAAAAAATCAAAGCAACAGTTACATTAAAAATCTTTTTGAATCAGCAAACAGGGTTGTGTATAAGAATTGGAGCTTTTGTAAGAAATTTAAAATTCTTCTTCCTGTAGGATGGCTGTTTTTCGGTTTAAGATATATATTCAGGTCTTTACAAGGTAAACGCCCCAAGATTGATTTGAAAGAAATAAAAGAGGGTGCAGTCAAGAGAAAAAGCCTTTACTCCCGTTTGCACCTTTTTAAAATGAATGAAAAGTAAAAAGATGTTTCAACCTTTTGAGTTGAAGCATCTTTTTGTGTATTTTAATCTCTTCTGAAAATATCTCGTGTGTACACCTTATCGGAAACGTCGTCAAGGCAGTCCTCGTAGCGATTAGCAATAATAGCGTCACTAAGGCTTTTGAACTTTTCAATATCGTTTATTACAACGCTACCGAAGAAGGTTGAGCCGTCCTCAAGAGAGGGCTCATAAATTATGATTGTAGCACCCTTTGCCTTGATGCGCTTCATAACGCCTTGTATACTACTCTGACGGAAATTGTCGCTGCCGGATTTCATTGTGAGCCTGTAAACACCAATTGTAACGTGTTTTTCGTAGTGCTCATCATAATCCATATCATCATCGTAGCCGTAGTAGCCTGCCATTCTGAGTACTCTGTCGGCAATGAAGTTTTTGCGTGTTCTGTTAGATTCAACAATAGCCGAAATCATATTTTCAGGCACGTCGTCGTAGTTGGCAAGGAGCTGCTTTGTATCCTTAGGCAAGCAGTAGCCTCCATAACCGAAGGAGGGGTTGTTGTAGTGGTCGCCGATACGTGGGTCAAGGCAAACACCTTCAATAACCATTTTTGTGTCTATGCCCTTAATTTCAGCATATGTATCGAGCTCGTTAAAGTAGCTTACTCTCAAGGCAAGGTATGTGTTTGCAAAGAGCTTTACTGCTTCAGCCTCTGTAAAGCCCATAATGAGCACAGGGGTATCCTCTTTTAAAGAGCATTCCTTAAGCATAGAGGCAAAGGTTTCTGCAGCCTTTACAAGCTCTTCATTTTCTAAATCGGTTCCCACGATAATTCTGCTTGGGTAAAGGTTATCGTAAAGAGCCTTTGATTCTCTTAAGAATTCGGGGCTGAATAAAATCTTATCTGTATTAAATTTCCTTCTTATATTCTCTGTGTAGCCAACGGGAATGGTGGATTTAATTACCATTATGGCGTTGGGATTTACCTCCATAACCTTTGAAATAACGCTTTCAAGAGCAGAGGTATCAAACTTATTTATTTTAGTATCGTAGTTAGTTGGTGCAGCAATTACCACAAAATCTGCATCCGTGTAGGCACTATCTGCATCAAGAGTTGCTGTGAGATTGAGTGGCTTGTTTTTCAGGTAATCCTCAATATAATCATCCTGAATAGGTGATATGTGATTGTTAATCATCTGAACCTTTTCAGGTACAATATCCACAGCAGTAACAGGGTATTTTTGTGAAAGCAGAGTTGCTATTGAAAGACCTACGTACCCTGTACCGGCAATTGCAATTTTCATACTGTTTTCTCCTCGTAATACTCTTTATACCATATGGCAAATTTTCTCAATCCCTCTTGTAATGGAGTAGAAGGCTTGAAATCAAATTCCTTTTCCAAAGCAGAGGTGTCTGCATATGTAACGGGAACATCGCCCGGCTGCATAGGTACAAGCTCCTTGTGAGACTCAAAGTCATAGTCCTTCGGTAAAACACCTGCTCTCACGAGCTCCTTTTGGAGTATATCTACAAAATCTAAAAGATTTTCAGGGCTTGAGTTTCCTATGTTATATACGGCATATGGAGGGAGAGGTAATCCGTCCTCACCATCCTTCTTTTGGGGTGGGCGTTGCATAACCCTTTTAACACCCTCAACAATATCATCAACGTAAGTGAAGTCTCTTTTGCAATTTCCGTAGTTGAAGATTTTTATTTTTTCACCCTTGAGAAGCTGATTGGTAAATCCAAAGTAAGCCATATCAGGTCTGCCTGCAGGGCCGTATACAGTGAAAAATCTTAAGCCTGTTGACGGAATGTTGTAGAGCTTTGAATATGCGTGAGCCATAAGCTCATTGCTTTTCTTAGTAGCAGCATATAAGCTGACAGGGTTATCAACCTTATCCTCTGTGCTGTAAGGGATTTTTTTGTTTGTGCCGTAAACACTTGAGGAGCTTGCATAGACAAGGTGCTCCACAGGATTGTGGCGACAAGCCTCAAGAATATTGTAAAAGCCTATAAGGTTACTTTCTATGTAAGCATCGGGGTTTGTGATAGAGTACCTTACACCGGCCTGTGCGGCAAGATTTACTACAACGTCAAATTTATTTTCATTAAAGCAGTTATCAATAAGGCTTTTATCTGCAATGCTACCTTTAATAAAGCACCAGGAGCTGTTGCTTTTTGCAGAGGCTGATGCTTCAATTTCTTTAAGACGGTATTCCTTTAAAGAAACATCATAATAATCGTTCATATTATCAATACCAACGATCTTTATGCTGTCAAATGAATTTAGTAATTCTGTTACAAGGTTGGAACCAATAAAGCCTGCTGCACCTGTGACAAGAATTGTTTTGTTGTTTAAATCTATAGTAGGAACAAACATACTAATACCCTTATCCTATATTTCTACATTATATAATAAAATTCTATCATATTTTTTTGTTGCTGTCTATCATTTTATAATAAATACAGGTATGGAAATGTTTATTATTGTGTGCTATAATTATTTTGGTATTTCCCAATATTCTCTGTTAGGAGGTTTTCATATGCAATATCGTGAGGATAAATACGGCAATAAGCTTTCTGTATTGGGCTTTGGCTGTATGCGCTTTAAAAAGAAAATGGGTAAAATCAATATAGATGATGCAGAGCGTCAGATAATGACAGCCTTCAACAAGGGCGTGAATTATTTTGATACTGCTTTTATCTACCCCGGTAGTGAGGCTGCCATTGGCGAGGTTTTTGAAAAGAATAATATTCGTGATAAGGTGTACATAGCTACAAAGCTTCCACCACAGCTTATGCCCGGTATAGATATTCTCGAAAAGCTGTTTAACGAGCAGCTTAAAAGACTTCGTACAGACCATATCGACTTTTATCTTATGCATATGATGAGTGATATCAAGGTATGGGAGCGTTTGAAAAGTATTGGTATAGAAAAGTGGATAGAAGATAAAAAAGCAAGTGGCGCTATCCGACAAATCGGATTTTCTTATCACGGCAATTCAGATATGTTCTGCAAAATCATAGATGCCTTTGATTGGGATATGTGCCTTATACAGTATAACTATATGGATGAGCATACCCAGGCAGGTCGTAAGGGACTTTACCACGCTCACGAAAAAGGAATACCCGTAATGATTATGGAGCCACTTCGTGGTGGTAAGCTTGTTAATGATTTACCTGCCGAGGCAATAGATATTTTTAAAGAACACACTGTTGAGCATACACCTGCCCAGTGGGCATTCCGTTGGCTGTGGAATCAACCTGAAATTGCAGTTGTGCTTTCGGGGATGAATTCCGATGAAATGGTAGATGACAATATTAAGACTGCTACCGAAACGCAAATAGGTGAGCTGACTGCTGCTGATGAGGCAATGCTTAAAAGGGTTGTTGGTGCAATCAATGCCAAAATGAAGGTTCCTTGCACAGGCTGTGGGTACTGTATGCCTTGCCCTAAAGGTGTTAATATAAGTGGCACGTTTTCAGCATACAACAAGCGCTATTCAAAGGGGCGCTTTGCAGGATTTACGGATTATTTAAAGAATACCTCGTCTGATGGCTTTGCTCCGGCTTCTGTATGTATAGGCTGTGGTAAATGTGAAAAGCATTGTCCACAGGGAATCGCAATCCGTGAAAAGCTTAAGGAAGCACAAACAGAGCTTGAAACTCCTGTATATAGAGCAATTTACAAATTGAAGAAAAAGTAACTTGAATACATATTTCGGAGTGTTATTATTGACATAGGCTTGCAGATATTTTGTCTGCACAAGCATATATGAATGATTACTTCAATAAGCTTATTCATAAGTAATGCTTAAAAAATCATTTTCAAAAGTGCAAAAAACTTCTTGACTTTACTGCGTTAAAGTGATAAAATTCACTCATTAAATGCGTTTGAGCAGAAATCAGTAGCCACAGCAGAGACCTTAAGAGAGTTGCCGTTTGGTGCGAGGCAATAGGTGGAGCCGTGTTGAATTCCTTCTGCAAGCAGTGTCCCGAAAGATTTTCAAGTAGGCGGCAACGGGTGTTCCCGTTACAGGGCAAAAGTGTTAGTTGACACTTGTTAAGGCTGTGCTTGTGAAAGTGCAGTAAACTGAGGTGGTACCACGAGATTTCTCGTCCTCTGTATTCTTCGGAGTACGGAGGACTTTTTGTTTTTCGTATTCACGAAAAGTAAGAAAGGATGAACAAAAATGGCACAGAATTATTATCAGAAGGATATTGAAA
>JAZSJL010000289.1:0-7952 GCA_045534355.1 Acutalibacteraceae bacterium | reverse complement strand
CTTTGCATTTGCTTCGCTTTCAGCAATAGTATTTTTGCTGTAGGAATATATCTGCTCATATGGATTTCCACCAATATCGTTTACGATAGATGTCAGGTTATTACGCACATCATAACCATATTCTGTAGAGCCAACGTAGCTTAAATCGGTGCTTTTTGAAATATTTGTACGAATAAGTCTGCCTATGGAGTCGTAGCTGTAGTCGTACTTGTAGCCTGTAGCACCGTCCTTATGGATTCTTGGTAAACCGTTTGAGGTGTAGCCCCAGGTAAACAAAGGATTGGTGCTGAACGTAGCCGAGCTTTGACCGTTCTGATTATCCTTGTAATATATTCCACTTACGTCACCTGATTTTGTATAGCTGTACTTAATACCATCGTTGTTGCCGTAGTTGCTTTCAAGGAGTATACCATTGTTTGCTCCGTAGGTGTTGGTTACAAGTGCCTTGGAGCCAACCTTTGTGCTTGTAACGTTACCGAACTTATCATACACAAAGTTATACGTTTCGTTGTAGGTGTTGTTTGTACCATAGCCTAAAGAAATAGATGAAACTCTGTTACCGTCATAGTCATAAACAACACTTGCAGGCTGTGCAACAACCTTTGTGAGCTTTGTATAGCTCTCATTGTAGCCATAGGTAGTTTTGAAGCCCTCTGCATCAGTTACGCTTGCTTGTGCTCCCGTTGGCAAATAGTAGCCATAAGTTGTAACGTTGCCTAATTCATCGGTTGTGGTGCGAAGGTATGCACCTGCTGTAATGTTTGTTGTACCCGAAGAATATGCATCTGTGTAAGTTTGTGAGGTTAATGTTTTAGCTGCGCCACCTACGTTCTGGTTTTCAACGGAGATTACCTGACCTTTATTATTGTAGGTATAGTTGACCTTAACTCCCTTAGGCGATTTAGCCTGGGTGAGCCTGTGGCTTGAATCGTAGCTGTATTCGGACGTGTAGCCTGCAGCATCCTTGTAGGTTTTTAAGTCCTCACCCTGGTAGGTCATATCGTTCTTCTGCTCTGCATTGGCAGAAACAGAGGTTACGTTACCCTCGCTGTCGTAAATATATGACTGCGCCACATCTCGTATGAGCTGAATGTGGTCAAAATATGCAAAGTTCCCCTGCAGGTTATACCTTGGCATAACCATAATGTGTGTAGGAGTATAGGTTTTTGTATCGCTTGAATTAGCCTTTTTGTACTTAAGGCTGAAGGATGCTGCAGCATATTGCCAGTTTGAAATTGTGGTATTGAATACTGCAGATTCCTTAAACTGTGTAACGGTTGAACCGTCGCTTACAGAATACGTAACCCTTGCTGCAATTTCAAACTTTGCATCCGGGTGGTGAGTTTTGTTCACAGCGTAGGCTGCTGCCCAACCACTTAAAATATACGTATCGTTTTCGTTAGGGCTTACAGTTACATACTGGTAGAAGCCCTTGTAAGCTTCACCACCACCTGTTATTTTAAGTGCTCTTGCACCGTTGCGAACATTAGCTGTCGTTGTACCGTCCTTTTCGGCTGTGTAGGTAAGTCCTTCCGACGGAGTCCATGTGGTTATTCCCGAAGAACTGTAGCCTTCAAAGCTTGCATTCTGTAAAAGATTAAGGCTACTTGCAACAGAGCCCTCTTCAAGCTGTAAGCCATCGAAATATGCTGTACCTGTGGCGTTACCGAACATAAAGTACACATCAAGGTATACTGTGTTTGCAGGTACGGTAAAGCTTATGCTTATTCTTCGCCAGCCATTGTTAATTTCTTCATCTGTTACGTTCTTTACAACAGGTGATGTTTTCACCTCTATAGCTGTGCCTGCTGAATTTCGGGGCATTACCTTAAGGTATGCACCCTGTAGATTAGTGTAATTAAACAGGGTCAGATTTTTTAGCTTTGTATATGCAGAAAATGTATAGCTGCTTCCAACATTAAAGCCCGAAACTCTTTGACCTATATGAACAAAGCTATCCTGTGAAAGAGAGGTATTGGTTACCTTTATGGACTGCTTACCAACGTATGCTTCCTCTGTGGTTGCTCCGTAGGTATATGCAACATTGCCTGCTCTGCCAACCAAAGTCCAGCTACCTGTACCCTCTGCATTACCGTTGGTAAGCAGGTTAACTGTGTTTTTACCAAGGGTTGCAGAGCTTTGTATTCTGTTTCGGCTTTCCTCTATATTATCGCCTGTGTAGGTATATGCACCTGCACCAACTGATTCTCCGTTGCCATACTTAACCTGCTGTGATACCGTTCTGCCGAAATTATCAAACTGCAGGGTTGAGATAATATCGTCGCCACCGTTGTTGGCATTGGTAACGTTGTGAATACCGTCTATACCTGCAGAACGTATAACTGTGGTGTTGTAGGCTGTTCTGTCGAAGGTTACTGTTTGACCTATTAAATAGTTTGCTAGGCTTACGTCTGTTGCATAAAAATCAAAGGTCTGTGCAATACGGCGCCCCTTTGACTGCTCGTTGTATGTAAAGCGTCTGCCTGTTTTATCGGTAGTCCAAACATAGTTAAGCAGATTTTCGCCTGTATCGTAGTAACGGAAATACACCTGGCTACCATCCTGCAATATTACATCGGTCAGCACGCCGTTTGTATATACGCAGGTGCGTGTTGTTCTGCCTGCATTATCGGTAATGGAATAAAGATAATTTGAGCCACTTGTGTAATTAAGTGTAAACATGTGGCCTGTACCGTCTGTGATTTTTAATAGCTTTTTGTTTGCTGAATCGTAGGTTAAGGTTATTCTATTGTCGCTATTATCAACAACTGCAGAAAGGTTACCACAGTTATTAAAGCTCAAATATGAGCCATCGTCTTTAGTAAGCCTGTAGAAATCTGTTGCACCGTTTGGTTTTGAGAAGGTGTAACCAAGGCCATCCTCATCCTTGTATACGGTTTGTCCGTTTTCTGTATATTTGCCTATATAGTGTTCTGTTCCGTCCGCATCGGTATACACGTATGGGTAGTTTTCGGCAGCCTCACCTGTAAGACCGTATCTTGTTGATACAAGAAGTGTCTGCTGATAGTTCAATCTCCAACCTTTACCTACGCTTGTAAGGTTTGTGCTGTCTTTACCTGCTGTATAGGTCTCATTGGAGCAATAGGTATTGTACACAAGGCTAAGGCTAACAGGCATAATTTCACTTACAGAGGATGTAAGTGGAAGTGTATACACAAGGTTGCCTGTATATTCATTTACACTTGCAATACCACCTACGCCATTGGAGAAGTTTGAATAACTCCAATAGCTTTCGATACCCTTATTATTTCTGTATTCAATAGTGATATATGGAATACCCTGTGTAATATTAGTTGCATTTTCCGAACGAAAAATTGCTCTTGCAGGTGTTAAGGTTTCATCGTGTGCTTTAACCAATATGCCGTAGTTTGCAAAGGTGCCCTCATACCAGCCCTTTACCGCTTTGGTAATATCAAAATATTTCCACTCATTATCACCATTGTTCATAAAGCAATAGTCGATAATTTTATCGTTTATACCGGGCTTCGTGTTCCAGGTAACGCTGTTTTCTGCCCAACTTGAGGTGATAATGTGAGCATCAAGCTGACGCTTTGAGGAGCCACCATCGAAGCTTGTGGAGTAAAGGTACAAGCCGAGATGTGCGCTGACAACCATATCACCCTTGTTGAGTGTTGGCAGAGTATTTTTAAACATAGCGTGGCATTTGCCATATGCGTATGATTCATCACCAACATATATATCCTGCACACTGCCATAGTTAGTTGACGGTGTATCTGATGCAACAAAGGTTGATGATACACTTGTAGACGTTTGCTTTGTGTATATTACAGGGTCAATAACCACAGGGTACTCTCGGCTATCAGCCTTGAGCCAATCTTTGTCTGCAACGATGTTTATTGCATATTTACCTTCTGTAAGCTCTTTTACTTCGTACGAAACATCGTAGGAATACACTCCCTGTGCATCGTACATAAAGGGAGCAGGTATATGGAATATTTCTTCCTTTTCGCCATTGAGTGCAGATATGCTTCCGTCTTGATTTTTATTGAGCTCCAAGCCCTCTGCAGTAACAATAAAGGAGAATTCGTTTTTACCTGTTTTAGAGTTGAGGATAATGTTTTCCTTAACGCCATTTGGTGTAACTACGTACTCAAGCTCACAGTTTGACTCAAAGTTCTTGTATTTGATTTTATCCTGTGATTTATCTCCATATTTTTGTATTTTATCTGGAGATAGCTCCTTTTCCTCGTACTCTACCTTTGTTAAAGCTTTTCGCAAGGCTCCACCGTTGTACTCCCAGGTAATCGTGTAGCCTTCGTTTTCCAAGGAAAACATATTTTCAGCATTAAAGTCCTTTTTGAAAGTGGCTTTAAAGCAATTTTTAGAGTTTTTGTACTCTTCCTTTTCGCTATCGTAGGATAGGGTGTTATCAATTTCCTGCCATTTGCCGTTTTCTTCGTAGTGAACAGCGTTACCGTAAATAACTGCTTTACGGGTGCCGTTGCTCATTATGAAGTGCTTTGTGTCGGCTGTTCTTCGGCTTTCATCTTCACCAATAACAACAGGTTCTGTGTTTTCTGCTTCTGCTTGTGCAATTTCTGCTTCGTTTACAGAATCTTCGTCTGCAAAAACAATCTCGTCTGCAATAGCATTTTGTACCTCTGCCGCAACTACAGGTGTAGCCACCGAAAATGCACCCATAACCGTGAGAACAGAGAGTACAATTGCTAATGCTTTTTTAATTTTTGACATTTTCAACATCCCTTCCTAAATTCACTTTTTGTTGAGTTAACATTAAATTTTTGAAATTAAACAGTACATTGGTATCACCTTTTTCATATTTGGGTTTCACTTATATATGACAAAAAAAATAAAAATGTCACAAATTATTCTATTTTTTATAGCCAAAATATTATTTTTGTGATAATATTCACCTATACAATATGATTTAATTTAGTTTTTTATAATACAACTGTGGAAATTAGGTGTTTTATTTAAGATGATTACAAGTGAAAGAGCTGAAGAAATTGCAAAGTCCTATTACAATAAAGTTTTTAGTTATTGTATGTCAATTTCAAACAGTAATCACCAAGATGCTTTAGATATTACTCAAGAGGTATTTTTGGTTTTCAGCAAAAAAATGAATGAATTAGATGACAATAATATTGAACATTGGTTATTGGCAGTAACAAAGAAAAAAGCTTATGAATATTACCGACGCTTGAAAAAAGATGAAATTGTTGTTTCTATTGAAGATTCCTTCAAATCTGTGGATGAAATTTTTTCAACACTGACTAAATTCTACAGCTACAGCGATGCCGATATTAAATTGACTATTGATGCAATTTTGAAAATACTTACCCAAGATGAATATGAGCTTTTGGTTAAAAAATTCTACGAAAAGAAATCACAGGCACAAATCGCTGAGGAAATGGGTATTTCTATTTCTAACGTAAGTACCAAAACAGCAAGACTGAGAAGCAAAATAGAAAAGCTTGGCTTTTTCTGCTTTACCTTTGTTGGTCAGATCATTATCAAAAACTTTTTTTAAAATTTTAAAAATTTTTTGTGACTTTTTCATTTCTCCCGTCATATATAAGTGAAGGGAGAAAATTTTTTCGGAAATGGAGTGGTTTTTATGGAATTATCCCTACAAGAAAAACTCAAGCTAATTGAATTTTTCGAGTTTTTATTAAATGAAGAAATATCAAAGCCCCTGGGTGAAATGAACTCCGAGACTGTTGATAAGTATATTAGTATACTTCTTCATTTACAGGGTAAAAAAGCAGAACTCAGCTCCGAATACATTGATGAACAGGTCAAGATTATTTTCCACAAGGAAAATAAATCAGCCCCTCTCGAGGCTGTCAAAACAACAAAAAAATATTTCAACAAGAAAAAAGTATGGCTTGTTGCTGCTTGTATTGCAATTCTTGTGGCATTGCTTAGTATTGTTGGAGCTGCAAATGATTGGAACGTTTTTGATTTCTTAACTGAAAAATTCGGTTCAGTTTTCTCTGCTCCGATTGAAGAAGAACAAGATTTTAATGGTATAACTGTCGTGCATCACGGCAAAAGCACAATGTATGAAACTGTTGAAGATGCATTAACTGCAGAAAGTATCAACATTTTGTTCCCTCACACGTTACCACAAAACTGTGATGTAAACGAAATAGTAATAGAGGAAGAAAATAGTGTAGAGCGTTTGTTTATTTCTTTCGATAACCCAAGTTTTTCTATTGAAATTTCTTTAGACACGGAGCTCAGCCAAGAAATTATTGATGTATGCAATAAAAGCCTGAACATAAACGGTATTCAATATTACTTGTGTATAATGGAGGACGTCAACCAAGTTCAAGCCCATTTTACTTATAATAACAACCTTTATGTTATAAACCATCACGATGAGAAAGAGCTTGTTGAAATTTTAAATAATATGGAGGTAATAAAAAATGAAAATTAAAAAAATATTATCTGTTATATTTGCAGTTGCAATGCTTGTCAGCATATTTACCATGCCTGCAAATGCTGTAAACACTGAAGAAACCGAAGCTCACGAGCATATTGAAATAATTATTGAAAATGAGGATATTTCAGAAGAAACAAAAGAAAAAATTATCACTTTCTACTCAAACGGTGGTGAAGAGTGCGAAGGTGCAACAACCTATGGCCTTACCTGTACACTTTTCGGCCACAAGCTTGAGAGTTCGACTGTATCAACTATAACCCACAAAGTAAGAACTACTTCTCCAAGATGCTTGAGAAAGACCTATAACTACAAAGCTTGTACTCGATGCGATTTCGAAGAATCCACGTTGCTTTCAAGCACTTACATAGTTTGCTGCTAAAAAATAATACCTGACAGAATCTCCCTTCCTGCCAGGTATTTTTATTTAACGAAAGAGGTAACACGTTTTTTCGTGTTACCTCTTTTTTAATATTTTGATTAAAGAAACAATATTGATTTATTCACCCAATTACAGCTTCATTGCAACGTCCCAAGCGCCCCAGATAACTGTACGAAGGCTACCAACCTTGTCAGCATCACCGATAATGTGAACGTGCTTTGATTTCTCTGCTACAGGAGCCGGCTTAT
The DNA here is from genome assembly GCA_045534355.1 of Acutalibacteraceae bacterium. Lineage (GTDB taxonomy): Bacteria > Bacillota > Clostridia > Oscillospirales > Acutalibacteraceae > DTU089. The sequence continues at coordinate 874 of JAZSJL010000289.1, read as the reverse complement.
ATCCTACTGAAAGGATTACGCTGTCTGCAGGGATTGTAACTGTTTCGCCATCCTTCTTTGCGATTGTAACGCTTGAATCTGTGATTTCGGTTGTCTTTGACTCAAGGTATACAGGCACCTTGTTTGTCTTAAAGAAGTCACGAAGGTAGCTTGTATTTGCAAGAGCAATACCTGGTGTTGTAACAAGGTCATCCTGCATTTCAACGATTGTAGGATTCTTACCCTGGAGGTAAAGCTCATAAGCGATTTCACAGCCTGTGAGACCACCACCGATGATTGTTACGTTCTGACCAACCTCTTTGTTACCAAGAAGGAAGTCAATTGCCTCGATAGCACCGTCTGCACCCTTAACAGGAATCTTGTTAGCAACTGCACCTGTTGCAACAATAACCTCATCTGCACCGAGGGAAGCAATATCCTTAACCTCTGTGTTCATATGGATTGTAATTGCATCGTACCTCTGAACCTCACGGTTATACCAAGCAATAAGGTCACGGTCTTTTTCCTTGTATGATGGAGCTGCAGCAGCAATAAATACACCACCGAGCTTATCACTCTTTTCGTAAAGGTCTACCTTATGACCTCTCTGTGCACAAACGATAGCAGCCTCCATACCACCGATACCACCACCGATGATAGCAATCTTCTTGCTCTTCTTCGCAGGAACAATTTTATATTTCTTGGACTGCATTGTTCTTGGGTTAAGTGCACAACGTGAGAGACCCATTGTATCTAAAAGGTCCTGTGTATTTGCTTTGCCCTTTGATGATGAGAAGTTGAAGCAAGCTGCGTGGCAGCAGATACAAGGCTTAATATCCTGAAGACGGATCGTAGCCATGTCGTTCTGTAAACCAACGAGTTGGCAAATAGTATT
>JAZSJL010000253.1:0-1597 GCA_045534355.1 Acutalibacteraceae bacterium | reverse complement strand
AACGGTGGCAACACCTCTAACGGTGGCAACACCTCTCAGCAACCTACTTCGTGTTCACACAATTATGCAAAGGCTACCTGTACAACCCCTAAAACCTGTACTCTGTGTGGTCAAACGAGTGGCTCTGCGTTGGGCCATACCTACAGTGCAGCTACTTGCACAGTGCCTCAAACTTGTACCCTGTGTGGTCAAACAAATGGTACCTCGTTAGGGCATACATACAGTGCAGCGACTTGCGTAGCACCTAAGACCTGCAAAACCTGTGGTGCGACCACTGGCGATGTAGCCGGGCACACATGGAAAGATGCAACATGTACCGAACCTGCCACATGCACCACGTGCAAAAAGACCTCTGGTGAAGCCAAAGGGCATGCTATAAATGTCACCAAATGCCAATTGTGCGACCATTCTGATTTCAGTATGCTCGCCAAAAGCTATTCAGATGTAGAAGCCTACGACTCGAAGACTGGTACGGATTACGAGGTAACAAATGTCTCTATTAATTCCTCTGGCATTTTAACGTTCACTTTTAAGGGAACAACATATTCACTCACCCTTCAACAAGCACGTGCAGACTCTTGGGAAGCATACTTTGATTGCTATTATAACGGTACTATCGAGCCTGATGCAGAAGTTAGGGTTACACGTGGTTCTCGTGGTTACACATTGCACCTAAGCTGGGATTATTTAGAAGGTTGTAAATTATACTTCAATACGCAGGTATAAGAAACAACCGTAACTGTACAAAAAGCAGTTCCTCAATAAAATTGGAGGACTACTTCTTTATAGTAGAAGGCGTTAGTGCATGTCAGTTCGGTAAACAGTGGGTTACTTCCATAAAGGCCATGCGCAGAGAATACGGTGAACTGAGAATTTAACTGTTAAGACGGTAGATTTTTCTGCCGTCTTAAATTTTTTATGGGCACCCCCTTGACTTTTTTGCCAAAAACTCATATTACTTAAGTAGAGGGTATTATTCTCTTTCCTTCGGTTTTGGTCTTCGGCAAGCAAGGCGCTTGTTACGGAGTCAAAATATATTTATAGTTACGAAGGAGGAATTCAAAGTCAAAACTCTCGCATGGAAAGCACTCTGTCCAATGGCTTTACGGACAGGCAGTCGATGTGGCACAATAGGCTCGATACTGTTTCGGGTGAGTGCCAGGATCTCTGAACAGGCAGGACACGGAATGTAGTCCTGCAGCCTTGACGCACCAAGGAAAGCCCGCTGCACAGTGACAGCAATCGTATCTGCATAAGAAACGGCATATGAATTAAGGAACCCAACTACAATAAGAATCACGAGAAAATTGCCGGAAATCAGATTTGCAGACGAAAATTGTACCAAGTCCCATATGGTCACAAAGCAGCAATGTGCGGAACCACCGGTACGGGTGTGGACGAAAATTTGGATAGCATTATGCTTGCAGGCTTCGGTAGCCTGTTGACCAAAATCCTGTTTTCGTTCAGAAGTACCGAAGTTTATGGAATTTTAATCGTTATGAAAATTCCCACCGAACGGAGCCGTAGTTGGGGGCTTCGTAGCGGCTCATGGCCGTGAATTGGTGTCGTGCGCGAGGTATGTATATACCTCCACTCC
>JAZSJL010000412.1:0-7567 GCA_045534355.1 Acutalibacteraceae bacterium | reverse complement strand
AAAACGAATTATCACGCCAAGTCTAACACCTGTTTTGCTGTAGGCATAGATTCTGCTGCCCCCATACGGCTGACAGCTATTGCACCTGCCTTGTTGCCAAAATCGCAGGAGGAATAAATATCACCTGTGCGCACGTATTCCAGAGCAAGTGCTGCTGTAAAGCAATCACCTGCAGCCGTTGTATCTACCACGTTGCTCTTATATGCAGGCAGCATTGTGAGACTTTCTCCATCCCACACGCTACAGCCTCTTTCACCAAGCTTTAAAACAACGTATTTCGCCTTGCTTCGTTCAAAGAGAACCTTTGAAGCCTCAAGGATTTCTTTATCATCTGCAGGAAATATCCCCGTAAGAGCCTTGGTTTCGCTTTCATTAGGTGAAATTATTGTAGCTCCCTGCATTTTTTCAAGAGCAAAATTCTTGGCAGGTCCACAGTCCACAACAACTGTAATACCCTTCTGCACAGCATAGTTTACAGTAGAGATGACAGCCTCCTCATTAGTTTCAAACTGCACGAGAAGCAAATCAATATCATCACTTATGCTGTCAACAGCAGTCTGTGGTACTATTTCTGCATTAGAACCCTCATAAACTATGATTCTGTTTCTACCCTCGCCGTCAATAAGTATTGCTGCAAGACCTGTAGCAGAGCCGTCTGTTGCTACACCTGAAGCATCTATGCCGTTGCTTTTAAGATTTTCAACGAGGGACTTGCCATTGTCGTCGTCGGCTACCTTACCTATCATTTTCACACTTGCCCCAAGCCTTGCAAGTGCCGTTGCCTGATTTGCACCCTTGCCACCGTGAGAGTAGCCGTAGGTTGTGCCAAGTACGTTTTCACCCACCTCAGGAAGCCTTTGAGCATTGAGGATAATATCCATATTTATACTGCCTACAACAGCAGCCTTTATATTTTTATACATATTACAATACCGACCTTACGTCCTCTGCCGCCTGTGGGAGAGTTTTATCCTTTACGTATAGTGAGCTTGTGCCGAGAACAAAAATATTTGCTCCCTTTTTGCTGAGCTTTGCTCCGTTTTCAAGGCTGATATTTCCATCCACCTCAACAAGTATTTCAGGATGGCCCCATTCACCGAGGAGCTCAACTGCCTTTTCAACCTTTTTTTCTGCACCCTTAAAAAGCTTTTGTCCTGCAAAGCCGGGGCTCACAGTCATAACAAGAAGCATATCCATATAATCCACAAGGCACTCCACGTTTTCTACGGGGGTTTGTGGGTTTATTGCAAGACCTGCCCTCCAGCCCTTGTTTTTTATCATTTCCAAGGTGCGATGAATGTGAATATCCGACTCATAGTGAACACAAAAAATATCGTTTTCGTCAAGCTTCAAGCCCTCAATGAATCTACCGGGCTCGTTAACCATCATATGCACGTCAAGAGGGATTTTCGTAGCCCCCTTAATTGCATTTATAAGGTCAAAGCCAAGCGTTATATTAGGCACGAAGGCACCATCCATAATATCAATATGAATATAATCTATACCTGCTTCTTCAAGATCCTTCAAGCCCTTTTCAAGATTCAGAAGGTCTGCACACATAACCGATGCTGATAAATATTTTCCCATTTCAAATCCTCAATTTATATTATTTTATCTCATCAAGGCTTACGCCTTTAGTTTCCTTTACCTTAAGGGTGAATATAACTGCAGCAACAGCTACAGTAGGCACAGCCACCACAATACAAGCCAACCATATAGGCATTTTAATCATACCGAGGATGGTAGCAAGGTAGCCTACAGCAAGACCAATAATCACCAAAAGACCCTCTGCACCAACAACAGATGCACGAATATCTGTTGGCACCTTTTCGGTCATCATAACATTCATATAGTCTCTGCCTATCCAGTAGGAGCCCTGGTAAAGACCTGCAAGGGAGCCTACAAGGTACGGATTCCAGCCATTAAGAATGCCTACAACGAAAAGGATATAGCCTGTTACACAAAGCGTTGAAAAAAGTGTAACGGTTGTTTTTCTACCCCATCTGTCAGCAATAAAGCCCGAAAGGAAGGTAATAGAAGCGTATATCACAGGCACCATAAACAAAGCCTTTGTAATTTCACTTGTGCTCATACCAGCACGGTGCATACAAGATTCAAAATAAAGAGCAATTGCAGGCATTGCAGCATCAAAAATTATGTGGGCAATAATAAGCATTTTGGTATCCCTGTTGCCAAAGATATACTTTACGCCATTGAACACGCCTGATTGGTTTCTCTGTGCCTCTTTATTCTGCTTTTTGAGAAGCTTTTCCTGTTGCCTTTGCTCATATGGTCTTGAAAGGTACTCAATTCTTTCGCTTATAAATACCTTTGTATCCTTTGCAAGCAGAAGTACAAGGCACACAGCCACAAAGCCGATTAATGCAGGTACAAGGAAAATATCACGCCATTTGGTAGGGTCATTGCCCATAAGCATATCACGGAGTGTAGGAATAAGAATAACACCTAAAATACCGAAGCTTTTAAGAAAGCTGTATATCTTTGCTCTGTGCTTGCTTGGTGCTTCCTCAAGGATATAAATAATTTGTATATCGTGACCCATAAAGAAGCTGATTACAGCAAAGCCCACAAGGAACATTATGTAGCTTGAGGACAGGTGTATAATCAAAAGACCTATAGCCATCCCCAAGGTGGAAAGCACGAAAAGAGGCTTCCTGCCCCACTTATCCGCAAGAGCCTTATAGAAGGGTGTAAATATACCTAAAACATATGTAAAAACACCAATTCCCGAGTGAAATGCCAAGCCATCCTCATAGGAATAATATTTACCCATAAAGGGGTTATTCACAAAAAACTCCGTTACGAATGAGGATTGCACGGTAACTGTAAGGTTACTTGTAACCTCATCGAGAATATTTACAACAGCAATGAGCACAAGGAGAATAAAGAAATACGTACTCCCCGAGCTACGATTCTGCATTTTAGAAAGACGCCCTATCTCACGCCTTTCGCTGTTAAGGATTTTTTCACGAGTTCTCATATGCTACAGTCCTTTTTTATTTGATAGTAGAATTATAATAGAATACACAGCTTTTTGCAAATGTTTAATAAAGTAAAAATGTGTTTTGTACCACACACCACCTACGGCGTTACCCTTTAAAGAATAAAGAACAAATAATAAATAATAAAGTTCCGTTCCCAAACCTATTTTTTCTTTTTTCCTTATTATTTATTCTTTTATAAAAACCGGCGTATGGTACCACCCACCACCTTTCGGTGGTCCCCCCTCCTCCAAACCTTCGGTTTGCAAGAGGGTCAGAGCTATCGCACATCTTTAAACCTTGCGAAGCTTACAATGTTCGGAAGCGAAGCTTCCCCGAAATTCCTAATTCCTCATTCCTAATTCCGAATTTACTTGCAAAGCTCTGGCATCTGGCATCTGGCAGCTTTTTAATTCCTGATTTTCAAAACCTCTTCCAGAAATTCACTCCCCACGGGTGTTTTTGCTCCTCCCACTCATCTCGGTACTTAATAATTTTTTCTCTGAATTCTGAAATCAACTGTTGATATTCATCATTAAATGCAAGGTTTTCTGTTTCCCAAGGATCGTTTTTTATATCATAAAGGAAGGTCCATTTGTCATCTTCCTCATCGCCATTTCTGTACTCAATCAGCTTATAGTGGTCGTTTTTCACACCACGAACAAATTCATCAAAAATCAAGTACAGCTCGTCTCTGAAGCTTTCGCCATGCGCACCGTCAAGGAGATGCGCAAAGCTTTTGCCGTCCACAGATTCAGGGGTAGCTATACCCACCTTTTCGCACAGCGTAGGGAAAATATCGTACAAATAAACGTATGCATCGTTTCTTGTATCTTCTTTTATTCCCGGTCCTGCCATAATTAGTGGTACCCTTATACCGTGCTCGTAGATATCCTCTTTACCTAACCAGCCGTGCTGACCAACAGCAAGACCATTATCGCCTGTGAATACAACGATTGTGTTCTCTTCTTCGCCTGATTGTTGCAATGCTTCCATTAATCTTCCGATTTCAAAATCCAGGTGAGTTATCATTGCATAGTATTCTGCTATATGGCGCTTGATTTCAGACTCCTTGCGAGGGTATTCTGCAAGGTGCTCATCTCGGTGTACCATAAGAGGATAATTTGTATCAATAATCTCTTGAAAGTTAGGTGGAAGAGTAATCCTTTCAGGGTCATACATATTCTTAAATTCGTCAGGCATTGTGCGTGGGTCGTGTGGTGCTAAATACGCAAGGTACATAAAGAAAGGTTTTTCTCCACCTGCATTTTTATTAAGCAAATCTATTGCAGCATCCGTGAGCAGGGTGCTTGAATGCTTACCCGGCTCAAATTCGTCACAATGCTGTGCAAGGGGTTGATTATCTTTAAAGAAATCCACCACAAAATTAATGACATTATCATATTCACCTGTTTGGTCATATCTGCAGGTAGGCACATTCCAGTGGTCCCACATACCACCGAAGAAAATCTTTGCGCCTTGTGTAAAGCTACGGGCATAGGCAGGGCAACCATTGTGCCATTTGCCAAGACCAATAGCTTCATAGCCATTATTCTTAAAGGTCTCTGCAAGTGTTTTGTGCTGTGGTGGTATATTACCACCCAGCTCCTCAAGGTGAAAAGGGTTTCTGCCCGATAAAACCATTGCACGGCTGGGCATACACACGGCACCACAGGTGCCACCTGCAATGTGTGCCCTCACAAATGAGGTGCCACGAGAAGCCAGCTTATCTAAATTAGGTGTGATAATCTCACTGTTACCCAGAGCGTGAATTGTGTCGAAGCGCTGGTCATCGGTAATAATAAATAAAACGTTTGGTTTCTTTTTCATACGAACACCTCAATTTATAAGCTCTATGCAAAATACTTAATAAGATACAGCACCAGCATATGCAAAGGGTAGAAGGCGTAGAAGCCATATTGCATAATCTTGCTTGACCTTCCCTTTTTGCCGTTGTAGAGCCAAATAGGCACGAGAGCAAATACTGCAAAGCCTTGAACAGGGAATTCAATGGTATGATTCAGAACGTCAAAAATCAAAACTTGCCCTTCAAAGAGGAAAACGTGTATAACAACCATACCAACTAATTGCAACAGCCAGGTGAATTTATAACCTCTTACAATGTAGAACATTACAACTGTAAGAACACCTAAAAAGCCGTAGTCAGTAAAGCCGACTACAGATACTATACCAATGAGCAGTAGCCACAAAACAGAGACCTTGCTTTTTTTATCATCGGAATTACGGGCTTTATCAATCACAGCTATGGCAAGTAAACCAAGTAAAAGGGTAAATAAAACATTCTGGTGATATGGGTAAAGCCAGGAGCTGCTACAAAACAGATTGAAGGGAATTTCTGTTATAAGTGCAAAAGCCAAAAGCCTTAAGATATACTTCTTAAGATTCGAGGTATGCACAAAGCCCTCAACAATCTGAAATGCAAATATAGGAAAAGCAAGTCTGCCTATGTAGGTCATCCAATTCCCCAAAACCATATACGTAGCCCATATGTGGTCGGTTAGCATAAGCACAATTGCAAGAAGCCTGAGCATATTTGCCGATATGCCGCCAAAAGGTTTCTCTTTCATCACTTATACCTCTTTCTCAAATATCAAATCTAATTCCTGCGTGTGCCCTGTACCCCTTTGCTTTGTGGGGATAGCAGCTACAAAACGCCACCCCTGCTCTGCTCGTGAGTTTATTATTGAACGGTAATCCTCAATGGAGTATACATTGCCACCAAATGCACCCCAACCACCAAAATCACAACAGACGGTTTCGTATTCGTACTTAAACATAGGTAACCCTCCTTGGAATATCCGTGAATTTCACATTTATTAACTGAATATATGATAGCATAACTAACGCACAAAAAACAAGAGCAAGGGTATATGCTACATTCAGATTTTAAATTATATTTAACGGGATTAAAAATTTTGAGTTGCCAGGGAAAAAATATAAAATAATTTGTTGTATTGCCTTCCTTCGAAGGGTGCATTTGTGAGCGCTGCCGAGTTGGTTTACGTTTGCCTTCCTTCGAAGGAAGGTGGATTTTGACATACTTGTATGTCAAAAGACGGAAGGTTCTTTGTTGCGCAGCAACATTTTCACCGTAGGTGAAACCCGTTCCACTTGGTCGCACCTTTGGTGCGATTTGAATAGAGTTTTTGCCTTACAGCAAAACGACGCTATTCGCGTCGAGAATATCCCACCATCGCAAGCGATGGTCCCCCCTTTTTCGAAAAAGGGCAAAAAATACAACAGCTTTATCGAATACCTCTCTCCCTTCCTTCGAAGGTGGGCAAGGATAAAAATAAACTTTTCCTTGACAACTCAAAAAACTTGTGTTATAGTGTGCAAAATACAAAAAAGAGGTAAAGGTTATGAACACATATCGTTTCACAAAACATGATATGCAGAATTCCTGGCTTGCAAAGTATGATTATGATACTTGCAGGTCTATGCCTCTATACTCACATCGCAAAAAGTAAACTATTTTTAACGATATGTTTATACCGGTGTAGGCTTACTGCAAAGCTTACACCGGTTATTTTTAGACATAAAGGAGAATTGGTATGAAATTGTTTGATTTATTGAAGAGAAAGCTTTTTAAGAAGCAACCCAAAGCAACAGGAAATTTCCTTGTTGATTACTACAATACACACGATGAGGATGTTCGTCTTTTATCTAAACACGGCAGAGTTGAATTTTTAACAACTGTAAAATACATTGAGAAATATTTGAACAATGAAATGAGAATTATAGAAATCGGAGCAGGAACAGGCAGATATTCACATTTCTTTGCTCAAAAAGGCTTTGAGGTTGATGCAGTTGAGCTTATTGAACACAATATTGAGGTTTTCAAAACAAAAACATTGCCAGGAGAGAAAGCCCGCATAAAACAAGGTAACGCCCTTGATTTATCAGAATATTCTGATAACAGCTACGATGTAACCCTGTTACTTGGACCAATGTATCACCTATACACAGCAGAAGAACAACAAAGGGCTCTTTCAGAAGCAGTAAGAATTACAAAACCTGATGGATACATTTTTGTTGCTTACTGTATGCTTGAGCCTTCAATGTTCTGTTGTTTTAAGAATAACAGAATTGACAAACTGATTAAAGATGGTGAATTCGATCCTGTTTCACTTGAAGCGTACTTTCCACCACACGGAATTTTTAAGGTATATACAAAAGATGAAATATTCGATTTGACAAAGATTTTTGGTGTGGATAGGTTGCATTTCGTTGCTACTGATGGCTATACTTGCCATATGAAAGAAGCTATTGATAAAATGGATGACAAAACTTATGATTTGTATCTCAGATATCATTTTAAAACTTGTGAAAGGCAGGATTTAGTCGGCATATCACACCATACACTTGATGTGCTGAGAAAGGAGTAAAATTATGATTAAATATCCAGATTACGATAGAAGCATACTTTCTATTGCTTCTTCTGTTTTAAAGCATTTTGGCGTAACAGATTGCCAACATAAAACTTTACCTGAATTTGATAAATTACTTGAGAAAGACTACAAAAATGTTATAGTAATTCTTCT
>JAZSJL010000126.1:0-1759 GCA_045534355.1 Acutalibacteraceae bacterium | reverse complement strand
TGATGCAAAGTTAAGAACGTCTATATAGTAGTCGTTAATACTACCACCAACACTGAAGTTGGAAAGAGTTTCTGAAAGTGTAAGCAACAAGATAGGCTTGTTGTTGATAACCGACTTAAGACTCTGCATAACGCTTGGTGTTTCAACGGACTGAAGAACACGCTCACGTGTCATAACGCAGAATATAAGTGAAGCAATACCACTGACAATAGCAGTAAAGTTACCCATAACCATAAACGTTGACGTATATGAAAGGTTAACAACCTTGTTACCAATAAGGTCAAGAAGCACGGTGAGAATCTGCTGAGGTAATTTTTCACCAAGCGCACCGGAAACAAACTCTGCCATGGTAATAAGCCTTGTTCGGTCAACAGGGTGTGGCGTTATGGTAGCCAGCATACCTGTTTTTGCAATAGCACGGAAGGTGCCGGCACCCTCACGGACAACTGCAAGTATGAAATATGTGACAAAGCTGCCCATATCTCGAGAGGCTTTACCCTTAAACAGCATTGGGAGAAGCCAATAGAAGCAGGTACCCAATGTACCGGGAATGCCCAAACCTACAAGATACGGTTTAAATTTACCCCAACGTGTACGAGTTTTCTCAACGATTGCTGCTGTGAAGATATCGTTAATAACATCCCAAAAGCCGTTGAAAACACTAACAAAGGTTTGGAAGTCAAGGTCAATTTGAAGAATACTTGTTACGAAACGGTCGTTGAAGGAGTCGATATTGAAGCTCTGGCACATATCGTAAATAACGTACCATATTGTTTCTTTCATACCGACGTATCTTCTGTTTTCATAGACGTACTCACGTGAAGCTGCATCTATTTCCGGCGTTTCTGTAACAGTGGTTTTTTCCTCTGCCAAAAAATACACCTCCAAGTTAATATATGCCTTTTGAGCATAATTAACCATTTATAAAGGGATTATATCACACCTACAAAAGGTTTGCAACAACAAAATGCGATTTTAAAGCCCCAAAAACTAACCTTGTATAAAATATCAAAATTAATAACAGATGTTTGTTTACTTTTACCACACAATAAAAGCAGACTGTATTCACAGTCTGCTGAAAACCTGTTTTATACAAGCACCTTTGATAAGAAGGATTTGAGTCTGTCGGATTGAGGGTTGTTGAAAATTTCGTCAGGTGTACCCTGTTCAACAATAACACCCTCGTCCATAAATACAACTCTGTCGGCAACCTCTTTTGCAAAGCCCATTTCGTGAGTAACCACAACCATAGTCATGCCCTGCTCTGCAAGGTTTTTCATAACGTCAAGCACCTCGCCAACCATTTCAGGATCAAGGGCAGACGTGGGCTCATCAAAAAGCATTACCTCAGGCTCCATACAAAGTGCTCTTACAATAGCAATTCTCTGCTTCTGGCCACCTGAAAGCTGGTCAGGGTAAGCATGAGCTCTATCTGCAAGACCAACCTTTTCAAGAAGCTCCATAGCCTTTGCTTCAGCATCCTTCTGGCTTTTGCCTGAAATTTTAACAGGTGCTAAAGTCATATTTTTAAGGATATCCATATTAGGGAACAAATTAAAGTGCTGAAAAACCATTCCCATCTTCTGACGATGCCTGTTAATATTTGTCTTTTTGGAAGTAATTTCAACCCCGTCAAAAACAATACTGCCTGCTGTAGGAATTTCAAGAAGGTTAAGAGAACGCAATAACGTAGTTTTAGCACTACCCGAAGGTCCGATTATAACAACCTTTTCGCCACGGAGAATTTCGCAATCAATAC
>JAZSJL010000200.1:0-3977 GCA_045534355.1 Acutalibacteraceae bacterium | reverse complement strand
CCGACTTGCTCGCCTTATCCCTCCCACACGCGACACTTTGTGTCGCATATAACAGCAGATATACAGCTTGTTACCAAATTAACTGCGATTATTCAATCGCTAACTTTACCTGTGTGAGTGGTAACTCTGCAGGTATTTCTCTACCGAGCTGAGAAATGATGACACGTACTGTGCCCTCTTCTTCATTGATATTCTCAACTACGCCTGAATAGCCTTCCAATCTGCCACTGGTGATAACAACGAAGTCACCAACCTTATAACCAAGGTTAACGATTGAGCTATCAGTTTTAACAGCAACATTTGCCTCAATACCGAATCTCTTAATTTCATCGGGTGTAAGAGGAGTTGGTTTGCCGTCGGGACCAACGAAGCCTGTAACGCCACTTGTGTAGCGAATTGCATGCCAAACCTCATCCGGTACCTTGAGAACGTTTTCCTCGCCCTCTTTGTTGCTGTACTCTACAGCAAGCTTAACCATAACGTAGCTTGGGAAAATAAGTCTTTCCACTTCAACACACAATTCTTTCTTTGTGTTTTTGGCTTCTGTTACGTGCTTTTTTTCAAGAGTTTTGTCAGAATCAAGACCGATTCCCATTGCTTCTGCAACCTCAGGATATTCAGCAACAAGTCTACCCTTTTCTGCTTCGAAGGCTGCAACAGTCATTTTTCCTGTGCCCAGCGCTTCCTCTGCCTGTGCCAATGCAATAACGAACGCAACCTTTGGTGATGACTCAATAATCTCACCTGAAAGCTCATCGAACTTTTCCTGGTCGATAGTTCCGTTTTTACGCATTGTTTCGAGGGTTATAATGCTTACTACCTTAAGCTCAGAAACCTTTTCTCTTGGGATACAAACATCAAAGATTCTGTCTTGCATCTTACGGTTTACAATAATTTTACGAATATTGTCGGCAACCTTATTTTCGTAGCCTGAATACGTGTGTATTATAAACCATCTTGTTTCTACAGCCATACTGTACCTCCGTAAATTCTGACTAATCTGTTAATCAGACTCAAGCGGTGGTTGTTGCTTCTGTGGACTCTTCATCAGCGTCATCTGCTTTGTCAGAATTATCCTCATCATTCTCATCGCCTTCAGCAGCATCTGTTGTTGTAACAACCTCAGTTGTCTCACTGGCAGCCTTATTAACTGCTGTAACTGCACCTGAAACTGCAAAATCGATTGCCCAGATAAATATACCTATTACAAGGATAGAAGCAAGAACAACACCTGTGCTCTTGATTACCATCTGGCGACCGGGCCAAACTATTTTCTTTGTTTCTCCTCTGAGATCCTTGAAGAAACGTGCAATGCCCTTACCGATATTCTTTGGCGAGAACTTTGAAGGCTTCTTGTCTTTTTTATCAGACTTTTTTGCCTCTGAGGTATTCACAGCTTTTTTTTCGTCAGCCATTGTGCTTACCTCCTTACTTTGTTTCCTTGTGGAGAGTGTGTTTCTTGCAGAATCTGCAGTACTTCTTCATCTCCAACCTGTCAGGGTTGTTTTTCTTTTCCTTCATAGTGTTGTAATTGCGCTGTTTACATTCTGTGCAGGAAAGTGTAATTTTAACTCTCACTAACGGCACCTCCATTTTTCGAATAGCCTCCCTCTCAACGGCGAACGGAGCCTATCCCCGTTCATCACACAGAGAACTCTCTTTCTGACCGTTGATTGTGAGAAAATCAAGGCACAAAAAAAGAACCCTCTATAAGAGGTAACGAGATTATAGCACGCATACAGTATATTGTCAAGCATTTCTTACAAAAAAATATACGCAAATTCAGCACATTTTACATACAAAAAAATTATTACAGAGATATAATTTTATTTTATTAAAAAATTTGAATTTAGGTATTGGCATAAGTAAATTTTTGTTCTATAATGATTGCATATGTATACAATTATATCATAGAGGAGGCGTTTTCTTTGGGAGGAAAATACTCTGTACAGCTTCGCAAGCTGGTTGAAGCCCATTCCTTCGAGGTTATGTATATGCCTGACAAGCCCGACGAGGAAATCGTTGTTCGCTCAAAGGATGTTAACAGACCCGGACTTCTGTTTGCAGGCTACGAAAAATTCTTCGATAGTGAACGAGTAGAATTTATCGGTCTTGCAGAAACGAGCTACCTTCAGGAGCTGGACGAAGAAACACAGCGTGAAAGGTTAGAGCTGTTTTTCAGCGCAAGGCCACCGGTTGCCATACTTACAAGAAACATTGACGCTCCACCTACAATGCTGGAGCTTGCACAAAAATACGAGGTGCCGCTTTTAAGGACTGCCGAGCCAACATCAGGGATAATGGCTACCATTATATCATACCTTACCACAGAGCTGGCAGAAAGAATAACACGCCACGGTGTTATGGTAGAGGTTTACGGTGAAGGTATTCTTATTGTCGGTGACAGTGGCGTAGGTAAGAGTGAAACTGCAGTAGAGCTTATAAAAAGAGGACATCGACTTATCGCAGACGATGCTGTTGAAATCAGAAAGGTTTCCTCAAAGACGCTTATAGGCTCCTCCCCTGACAACATACGTCACTTTATCGAGTTAAGGGGCATCGGTATAGTCAATGCCCGTAACATATTTGGTATTGGTTCGGTTAAGGTTACTGAAAAAATAGATTTGGTTATCAAGCTTGAGCATTGGGATAGCGAAAAATCCTATGACCGACTTGGCCTTGACGATGAGTACATAACCATACTCGGAAACAAGGTGCCTGCAACAACCGTACCTGTTAAGCCCGGTAGAAATCTTGCTATTATCATAGAAATTGCTGCTATGAATAACAGGCAAAAGAGAATGGGCTACAATGCTCCACAGGAGCTTATGTCTCAATTAGGCATGGATGTAGGCTCAGAGCCCAATTCCACTGAAATCGATTCCTGGTAATTAAATAATTATGAAAATATAAAACAAAAAGGAGATACTAAAAATGTATAGAATAGGTGTTGACCTTGGTGGTACAAATATCGCAACAGGTGTTATAAACGAAAAAAACGAAATCATTGGCAGAGGTAAGGTTAAAACCCGTGCACCTCGTCCTGCAGAAGCAATTTTTGATTCAATCAAAGAGGCTGTTGATATGGCTGTTGTAAATGCAGGCATTAATTATGATGAGGTGGTTTCCGTAGGTATTGGTACACCCGGCTCTGTTAACAAAGATACAGGCTTCATTGAATTCTCAAACAACCTTCAGTTCAACAACGTTCCCGCAAAGAAAATGCTTGAGGAAAGACTTAAAAAGCCTGTTTATCTCGAAAACGATGCAAATGCTGCTGCACTCGGAGAGGCAGTTGCAGGTTCAGGCAACGGCGTTAAAGATTTTGTTGCAATCACTCTTGGCACAGGCGTTGGTAGTGGTATTATCATCAACGGTAAAATCCACCGTGGCTCCAACTTCTGTGGTGGTGAAATGGGTCATATGGTAATTAACGTTGATGGCATTCCTTGTAACTGTGGCAGAAAAGGCTGTTGGGAAAAATATGCATCTGCTACAGCACTTGTTTCACAGGCTGTTGAGGCAATGGAAGGCAACAAGTCAAGCCTTTTGTGGCAGACCTGTGAGGGTGACCTTAACAAGGTAGAGGGCAAAACAATTTTTGAAGCATATGATTTAGGCGATGCTGTTGCAAAGGCTGTTGTTGACAAATATCTCTACTACGTTGCTATCGGTCTTACAAACGTTATCAATGCACTTCAGCCTGAGGCTGTTTGCATTGGTGGTGGCATCAGTGGGCAGGGTGAAAAAATCCTTGCTCCAATCCGTGAAATGGTAAAGAAAGAAAGATACAGCGTATATGCTGAAAAGCAGGCTAATATTTTACCTGCTACATTGGGCAATGATGCAAATATTATAAACACAGCACTTAATAATACATTTGGCGGTACATGGTATATTATACACGGAAGTACAGTGGCATTTTCGGTCTCTGCAGCAGTAAATAATTTTACAAACTTTTCGGTAGGAAAAGCATT
>JAZSJL010000307.1:0-4924 GCA_045534355.1 Acutalibacteraceae bacterium | reverse complement strand
CTACGATCCGACTTAGACCGAAAGGGGTTTTACATATGAAAATTACATTTATGGGTGCAGGCAGTACCGTATTTGCACGTAACGTTATCGGGGACTGTATGGGCTCCGAGGTTTTGAGGCAAAGCGTTTTTGCTCTTTATGATATTGACGGTCAAAGGCTTGAGCAGAGCAGAACAATTCTTGAGGCAATGAACAAGACAATGGGTGGCTACGGTAAAATTGAGTGCTACCTTGGTGTAGAGAATCGCAAGGATGCCCTTCGTGGAGCAAACTTTGTAGTAAACGCTATTCAGGTCGGTCTTTATGACCCTTGCACAATCATAGACTTTGAAGTACCAAAGAAATACGGACTTCGTCAGACAATTGCTGATACACTTGGCATTGGTGGTATTATGCGTGCTTTGAGAACAATCCCCGTAATGGATGATTTCGCACACGACATGGAAGAGGTTTGCCCTGATGCACTTTTCCTTAACTACACAAACCCAATGGCAATGCTTTCAGGCTATATGCAAAGATATACAGGCGTAAGCACGGTAGGTCTTTGCCATAGTGTACAAAGCTGTTCAAAGGACCTTCTTACCCAGCTTGGTATGGAGGATAAATTAGAAGGCAGAAAAGAGCTTATTGCAGGCATTAACCATATGGGTTGGCTTTTGGAAATCCAAGACAAAGACGGTGTTGACCTTTACCCCGAAATCAAGAGCCGTATCCAAGAAAAAATTGATGACCCTGATTTCGATAATAAGGTTCGCTTTGAATACATAAAGCATTTTGGCTATTTCTGCACAGAATCAAGTGAGCACAATGCAGAGTACAATATGTTCTACATTAAAGATAAATATCCTGAGCTTATTGAACGCTACAACATTCCTCTTGACGAATATCCACGCCGTTGCGTAAACCAGATTGCAGGCTGGCAGAAGGAGTACGAGGAGCTTTTAAAGAGTGGCGTAAAGGAGCACAAGCGCTCACAGGAATATGCTTCACACATTATGGAATCCATTGTTACAAACACACCGTATAAAATCGGTGGTAACGTGCTCAATACAGGACTTATTACAAACCTTCCTTCCGAGGCTTGTGTCGAGGTGCCTTGCCTTGTAGACGGAAAAGGCGTACACGGTTGCTACGTAGGTGCTCTCCCTGTACAGTGTGCAGCTATGAATATGACAAACGTTAACGTTCAGCTCCTTACTATTGAGGCTGCAAGAACAAGAAAGCTTGAGCACATCTACCAGGCTGCTATGCTTGACCCACACACAGCTAGTGAATTGAGCATTGATGATATAAAGGCAATGGTAGACGACCTTATTATTGCTCACGGTGACTATTTACCAAAATATCATTGATTGTTAATTTTCCGTTTAAAAATATCGGATATACTAATCATTGAAACAATTATTATTTTATTGAGGAGGAGTCATTTATGAAAAAAGGACTCATTGCTGTAATCGCTGTTTTAGTTGTTGTTGCAATTGTTGCAGGTGTTTGTATTTCAAACTACAACTCACTTATTACGCTTCGTGAAGAGGTTTACAGCGCAGAATCAAACATTGACACATATCTCCAGAGAAGAGCAGACCTTATCCCTAACGTGGTTGCAACC
Organism: Acutalibacteraceae bacterium; assembly: GCA_045534355.1. Lineage (GTDB taxonomy): Bacteria > Bacillota > Clostridia > Oscillospirales > Acutalibacteraceae > DTU089. Next base: position 3,315 of record JAZSJL010000307.1, on the reverse strand, counting down.
GTAAAAAGCTATGCAGAGCACGAATCAGAGGTTTATTCCAATATTGCTGCTGCAAGGCAAAAGCTTGTTAATGCAGGTACAATAGGTGAAAAAGCAGAAGCTAATGAAGAGCTTACTACTGCTTTGCAGGGTCTTAATATCGTTGTTGAAAACTACCCACAGCTCAAGGCTGACGCAACCTATATTGCACTTATGGATGAGCTTGAGGGTAGCGAAAACAGAATTGCTACTGCACGAAAGGACTACAACGATACTGCAGAGGGATACAATAAGGCAATAATCAAATTCCCTGCTAACATCTTTGCAGGTATGTTTGGTCTTGAAAAAGCAGAATATTTTGAAGCAGACGAGGGTGCCCAGAACACTCCCGATGTTGGCGAATTGTTAGGTGATTAAAATGAAAAATCATCGCAGTAAGATAATTTGCTGTATTATTTCTTTATTTATTTTATCTATATCCGTTTTCCCTGTGGCTGCTGCCGAAATACCAAGTCCTACAAGTGATTTCTACGTAAACGACTATGCAGATGTGCTTTCGGAGGAAGCAGAGCAGGAAATACAAAATCACGCCGTAAGCCTTGCAAACGAAACAACTGCACAGGTTTGTGTGCTTACAATTGACTCCCTTGATGGCGAGGATATTTCCGAATACTCTGTTAAGGTTTTTCGTGCATGGGGTATAGGCGATAAGGATGCAAACAACGGTGTTTTAATTCTCCTGAGCGTTGGCGACAGAGAAATGTGGATAACAACAGGCTATGGCGTAGAGGGTACGCTTACAGATGTCCGTTTAGGGCAATTCCGGGATACCTACGCTATCCCCCACTACTCCAACGATGATTTTGATGAGGGTACACTTCAGCTTTTTAATGCTATTGTAAACGAGCTGCGAGTTGAAGAATACGGACTCAGCGAATTAGAAAATTTTCAGAATCTTGAGCCTGATTATTACTACGAATATCACGGCTCACAGCTTTCGCCTGAAATGGAAAGCTTTTTGATATACTTTGTTGTACCATTACCGTTTTTTATTGTGGTAGCACTTATTATATTCATCATCGTTCGCTACAGCCTTCTTAAGCGACGTGATAAGCTGAACGGAACAAACCAAGCCGAGGCATTTTTGAACAAGGTTAAGGAAATTATTTTATTTATTGTGCTCTTTACAAGGCGAGCAAACCGAAATACCGGCTCACGAGGTGGCTCCTCACACGGGGGCTTCAGAGGTGGAGGCTTCGGTGGAGGCTTCGGTGGTGGTGGCTTCCGTGGAGGTGGAGGCTCTACCGGTGGTGGTGGCGCAGGAGGAAGGTTTTGATGAAGCTTTATACTGCTTCATCAAATAAGTTACACCACGGACGGACAACTTCACATATAAATAAAGTGGTAGAATAACATCTCACCCGATAATAACTAAAACAGGGAGGTTATAAAATGAAAGCAGATAAAGTAAAAACTGCTCAGAGTATTGCCATTGTGATTCTTGCAATTCTGTTAGCTGTTTCACTTTTTCAAATACACGAATTAAGTGAAAACATAGCGCAAATGAATAACACTATTTCAAACATCAACATAAATACACGAAATCAGATTGATTCAATTTATTCAAACGTTGATGAAAAGCTGAGAGAACAAGCAAGTCTGTTTTCATTTTTTACCTATGAAAACGGACACTTCAACAGTCGAAACAATACTGCAGAGCTTAAAATAACCCTTGTACCAAAAGAGCTTTTTGAGGATATGGAGATTTTCACTGTTGTTGACGGTGAAAAAATTATCTTTGAACGAGATGGCAACACCTTTACAGCTAACCTTGTGGTAGACGCCTTCAGGTACTACGACGAAAAGCCTGTGGTAAATATAAAAACAGCCGAGGCCACAAAAACAGAAGTGCTGGATGTATACATGGAGTACCTTTATCTCAATCACCTGTCAAGGATTGATTCCCATTCCTCAACAATAGATAATTTCTCTGTAAAGGATGCACCATCCAATCAGCAGAAGCTTTCTATGAACGGCTCTATATATGCTAATCTTTCAAATGCATTCTATGAAGATGCAAGCGTAGATTTTAAAAATCTCTATGTTGTTACACAGCTTAACGGCAAAGAGGTAGACAGATACGATGCCTCTGCAGAGCTTGAAAATGAGAATTATGATATATCTGTAGAATATTCCAAAACCCTTACCGTCAAACCCGGCGATGAGGTTACAATATTAGTTGAGGGTGAGGATAGCTACGGCTATATACACAAATCCATTTCAGAGCAGTTTGTTGTTACTGATGATGGATGTGAGGGTGACTTCTCAAGTGAGGAAATGATTTACGATAAAACCGGAAAGCTGTTGACCTAATCGAAATGAATAACAAACAACAAACCCGTCAGCTGATTGGCTGACGGGTTTATTGTTTGCTTGAATATATAATCGTGTTATGAATACTATTTATATTTCTTCATCGCTCTCTAAACAAACATTTTCTGCCTGTTGTTGCGCTGAAATTAAGATGTCATTTATCTTTTCAATATCGCCTTCTTTTAACGCTGTTGTAATAGCATTAAAAAGGATTAGATACATTCTTTTATACATAATTGCCATCCTCTCTACATATACCATATTGGGATAATTAAATTATACCAATACAGTATAATTTAGTCAAGGTGATTTTATGAGATTACGGGAATTACGTAAAAAAAGAAATATAACACAGCTTAAACTTGCAATGGATTTAGGTTTAAATCAAAATGCTATAAGCAGATATGAAACAGGTGAGCGTGAAGCAGATTATGCAACACTTATTGCATTGGCAGATTACTTTGGTGTTTCAATTGACTACCTTCTTGAGAGAACAGATGAAGAAAACTAACCCGTCAGCTGATTGGCTGACGGGTTTACTGTTAATTTACCGGAAGGTACCACCCACCACATACGGCATATCCTTTAAAGAATAAAGAACAAATAAGAAAGAATAAATAATAAAGTTCAGTTCACCCAAACCTATTTTTTCTTTTTTCTTTATTATTTATTCTTTTACAAAAACCGGCGTATGGTACCACCCACCACCTACGGTGGTCCCCCCTCCTCCGAGCTTACGCTCGCAAGAGGGTCAGAGCTGTCGCACATCTTTAAACCTTGCGAAGCTTGTAAGGGACGGATTTCAGCCGTCCCATTGTTTTTCTTTGCTTTCGGGTGGGCTACAATCCCACCCTTACGGTTGTTCTATCCATTTGCATTATAAGAACTTCCCGCCATTCCGCACGAACTCAATATCAAACAACAGTTATTTCAGCCGTGGTATAGTTTAACAAAACAACAATT
>JAZSJL010000407.1:0-2889 GCA_045534355.1 Acutalibacteraceae bacterium | reverse complement strand
GGTGGCCCTGTAGGCCTTGAAACAATAGCAGCACTTATTGGTGAAGAGGCTGTTACTATTGAAGATGTTTATGAGCCGTACCTTATGCAATTGGGCTTTTTAGCAAGAACACCTCGTGGCAGAAGGGTTACTCCTGCAGGCTATGCTCATATGGGCTATAAGCACGTTGGTGATGATACACAAGGAACATTTGAGTCATATTAATATAAACATAAAGCTACATATTTAATTTAAACGGAGTGATTGTTTTGGGAAGATTATTTGGTACAGATGGCGCAAGAGGCGTAGCTAACACAGAGATTACCTGCGAGCTTGCAATGAAAATTGGCAGAGCAGCAGCAATGGTGCTTACAGAGCACACAAAAGAAAGACCAAGAGTTCTCATTGGTATGGATACACGAGCATCATCACAAATGCTTGAGTCTGCAATTGCAGCGGGACTTTGCTCTGTTGGCGCAGATGTAAATCTTCTTGGTGAAATTCCTACTCCTGCCGTTGCATACCTTGTTCGCAAATACAAATATGATGCTGCTATTATGATTTCTGCATCACATAACCCTTGTGAATACAACGGCATCAAGATTTTCCAAAGCAACGGCTACAAGCTTCCCGATGCCCTTGAAGAAGAAATTGAAAGCATCATTCTTGATAAATCACAAATTCCACCTGTAAAAATCGGTGGTGAGGTTGGCAGAATAAAGCGTTCAAGAACAGCTGCTGCTGACTATATCAAGTATCTGTTCGGTATTGCGAAGGAGGACCTTGCAGAAAACGGCATACTTGATTTCGGTGGTCTTAAAATTGCCGTGGACTGCTCCAATGGTTCAGCCTCCGTTACTGCACCTGAGCTTTTTATGAAGCTTTGTGAGAATTGCTTCTTTATGGCTTCGCACCCCAACGGCACAAATATAAATAAAAACTGTGGTTCAACTCACCTTGAGGTGCTTCAGGATTTCGTTGTAAGAAATCAGTGTGATGCAGGTCTTGCCTTTGATGGCGATGCAGACAGATTTCTTGCTGTTGATGAAAATGGTGAGGTGGTTGATGGTGATAAGCTTATTGCTATCTTTGCAAAGTACCTTAAAGAAAACAACAAACTCAAAAACAACACGGCAGTTGTTACGGTAATGAGCAATATGGGTTTCTTCAAATTCTGCGAGGAAAACGGTATTGTTTGTGAAAAAACAAAGGTCGGTGACAGATACGTGCTTGAAAATATGCTTGCCAACGGACATTCTATCGGTGGTGAGCAGTCAGGTCACCTTATTTTCCTTGACCACGCAACAACCGGCGATGGTCAGTTATCTGCACTTAAGCTTCTTTGCATAATGAAGGAAACAGGCAAAAAGCTTTCCGAGCTTGCAAGTCAGATGGAAGTATTCCCACAGGTGCTTATAAATGTTCGTGTATCTGACTTCGGTAAAGCAAAATTCCCTCGTGATAAAGAAATCCAAACAGCAATTGAGGCTGCAGAAAAAGAGCTTGGTACTGACGGCAGAGTTCTTGTTCGTGTTTCAGGTACAGAGCCTCTTATTCGTGTAATGCTTGAGGGTAAGGATGAGGAAAAAATCAACATTCTTGCACAAGAAATAGTAGAGGTAATTAAAGAGAGGTTAATTTAATGAGAGTTTCCGATAAGTGGCAGGATTATGAGCTTATAGATTGCTCCGATGGTGAACGCCTTGAGCGTTGGGGCGATATAATTCTCATAAGACCTGACCCACAGGCCTTGTGGAACACAAAAAGAGATGAAGCTCTGTGGCGCAAGGCTCACGCAAGATATATCCGTTCAAATTCAGGTGGTGGTGCCTGGCAGTTCTATAAAAAAATACCTGAGGTCTGGCAGATTAAATATAGAGACTTAGTATTTAACCTTAAGCCTATGGGCTTTAAGCACACAGGTGTGTTTATAGAGCAGGCGTGTAACTGGGATTTAGTCAGCGATATTATTAAAAACAGTGGCAGAACCGATGTTAAGGTATTAAACCTTTTCGGTTATACAGGTGCCGCTACCATAAGCGCACTTAAGGCAGGTGCTTCCGTTTGCCACGTGGATGCCTCAAAGGGTATGGTACAGTGGGGCAAGGAAAATGCTGTCTCCACAGGTGTGAGCGAAAGACCGGTGCGCTGGATTGTAGATGATTGTATGAAATTTGTTGCCCGTGAAATCAGAAGAGGTAATAAGTACGATATAATCATAATGGACCCACCCTCATACGGCAGAGGCCCCGGTGGTGAGGTGTGGAAGCTTGAAAATGAAATCTACGGCTTTGTTGACCAATGTAAGGAGCTTTTAACAGACGATTCCTTGGCAGTGCTTATTAATTCCTACACTGCAGGTGTTTCTCCGGCTGTTATGAGCTACATACTTAATACAACCGTTTCAAAGCGTTTCGGAGGAAGGGCAGAGGCAGATGAAATCGGACTCCCTGTTACAACAACAGGTCTTGTGCTTCCCTGTGGTTCAACTGCCGTGTGGACAAAGTGAGTATGAAAAAGATTATTGAATTTAAAGATGTTTGCTTTGCTTATGATGAAACAGAGGAAAGCACCATAAAAAATCTTAACGTGGATTTTTACGAGGGTCAGTTCACCTGTGTTTTAGGGCATAACGGCTCCGGTAAATCTACTATGGCAAAGCTTATCAATGCTCTTCTCGTGCCTGTTAGTGGTCAGGTTTTTACCTACGGCTACGATACGGCACAGGAGGAAAATGAAATCGAAATACGAAAAAACGTGGGTATGGTATTCCAGAATCCCGACAACCAGATTGTTGCAACTACTGTCGAGGATGACGTTGCCTCCGGTCCCGAAAATTTAGGTCTGCCCCGTGAGGAGATTCGCAAAAGGGTAGATGATGCCTTAAAGGCTGTGGATATGTATAAGTCG
>JAZSJL010000153.1:0-1668 GCA_045534355.1 Acutalibacteraceae bacterium | reverse complement strand
TTTCAAGATATTCACCTAAATATAAAGAACGGTTGTCGCCACCTAAAATTAAAAAAATGTTGTTTTTCATAGGAATAATCAGTCTTCTCGGTTTATTATATTCCTATGAAAATAGTGTGTTACAAATTATAAAATTGTGCTTATAGAGGGGATTTCAGAAACAATAATTCTGTTTAAATCCGTTTTACATTCTTCAAGGTGAAGTATGGCTGATTCGTAGTCCTTGGTGTTGAAGAAAAATATGGATTTATTAAGGTCGCTTCGTATTTCAATTGCTTCACCTTGACCCTCAAGCATATTAATTACAGGCTTTATTTTCTCATAATAATCTATAGCCTCCTGTAAATTCTGCGAAGCGTTTGCAACATCACTTTTGCGTATGTCATCAATTATTTCATCCATTTTTTCAATAAGCTTTCCACAAGCGCCTTGAACAAACACAAGTGAAAATACACCAAGGCATACGGAAACAATAATAATAATTACAGATATTTTAAACCTATTCATATCAAAAAATCCTTTTGAGTATTACAGTATATGTTTTGTTCTTGTCCACCGTCATTAAAAGAATATCATTAACAGAAACCTTTTCACGTTCTATTTTCCTTTTTACCTCATCAAGGGTGACAGCGCTTTCCTCGATTACTGATTCGAGAATTACTCCGTCAACAACTACTGTATATGAAGCACCTGCATCCTTTTCTTTGCCCTGTAGTGCCTCGGGAGTAAGTGGTCTTTTGGAAGCCTTTGGCAAAACCGATAGCGTGCCGTTTGTTTCAGCAACGGCGAACTCAACGTCATCAATAGAGAAAATATCCTTCTGACGCAGAGCTGCAAGGATATCGTCTATAGTGAATCTTAAAGTCTTTAAGCTTTTTTGCTGTAGCACACCGTCTTTGATTACGGTTATTGGCTTTCCGTCTTCAAGGTACCTGAAGCGTACGCTTTTAGTGGCAATCACAGAGCTTATAATCTCAAAGCTTGCCAAAAGACCAAGTGGCAAAAGACCACTTATGAGTGGAGCTTGGGGATCAGTAATTGGAGTAGCTACAACCTCCGATATGATTATAGTTATAATTAATTCTCCGGGCTGCAGCTGTCCTAATTGCTTTTTACCCATAAGGCGCACACAGACACCCACAGCGCAGTAGATAATAAACGTTCTTATAATAATCCCAATCAAAAAAATCACCGTTACTGTTTTTCCCGTTAATTGCTTGTATATTCTGCTAATAAAGGCAAAAACTGAATGTGGTGATTTTATGGATAAAAAAGCAGATTTTTTGTATATCGGTAACGTTGCCGAGGATGATTTCGGAAACGTAAATAAAAGCGCTGTTGAAAACGGCAGGATTATAAAAAAAGCATTTGAAGGAAATTTTGACATTATTGTAAAGAAAGGCTATTGTGGTGACAGATGTGTTATGTTTGCCAATTGTGACGGCCTTTGCAACTCGCTTCGGATGTGTGATACAGCAATTAGTCCCATTTTGAGATTTAAAGGAGCTTTGCCGGAGGGGGAGGAGTTGGATTATATTTGCAACCACCTTATTTTCGGCACAGAGCAAAAACGTGAAAAGGATTTGACCATGGCAATCACAATGATGCTCAGAGGCTGTCTTTTAATATTTGTGGACGGTGTTGACGAATGTATAATTCTCGGTGTGC
>JAZSJL010000173.1:0-1676 GCA_045534355.1 Acutalibacteraceae bacterium | reverse complement strand
CAATACTAATGGCCAACTCCTTGGCTCACAGAACGACATGGCTACGATCCGACTTAATTTCGGGGCTTTGAGGTATTACCAGCTTTTTGCTCTTCTGATTGGTATGGCGGTGCATAAGCTGCTTTTTTCAAAAATATCAAGAAGGGTATTCGAGCTTCTTCTGGTGTTTTTTATTAAGCTTGGGGTTTTGTTAATAAAGAGTGTGTGGAAAGTAGTTGCATTTATTCTGCGGTGCTTTTTTTCGGTTACAGGGTTTTTTGAAAGAAAAATTATGCACGTGTGCCATAAGGTAAAAAGGTACTTCGGTAAGGTAAAAATTAAAAGAAGAAAAAAGAGGGAAACTGTAAAAAAAAGGTTGAGAATGATATAAAAAACTCTTTACAAATGGAAAAATTGGTGTATAATTATCTTGTTATACAGAAGGTGGGGTATTGTATGAAGAACACAACATTGCCGTCAGGTAAGCTGATTGGCAGAATATGCTGGATTGTTGTCATCGTAATAACCGTAATCTGTCTGATATCTCAGCAATTTAAAATCAATAAATATGCTGAAGAGGTGGCAAGGCTTGAAGGCGAAAGAGCCGAGTTGCAGGAAAAAAATGACGAGCTTGCAACAATGACCGAATTGTCCGACGAGGATTTTGAGCGTGCTGCACGTGAGCAGGGCTATGTCCGTCCGGACGAGGTTATTATAAAAGAGGCTGACTGAAGGCCACATACTGAAGGGAGATAAGTTCATAAATGGCTTTGGAAATTGGTGCAATTGTTGAAGGTAAGGTTTCAGGTATTACAAACTTCGGTGCTTTTGTTGATTTGCCCGAAGGCAAAACCGGTCTCGTACATATTTCGGAGGTTGCCCGTAATTATGTTAAGGACATAAAGGAGCATCTCACGGTTGGACAGGTTGTAAAGGTAAAGGTACTTACTATGGACCAGGGCGGAAAAATCAGTCTGTCCATAAAGAAGGCAATAGAGCCCAGGGCGAAGGCACCTGCTTTTAGCGGTGCGCCTGCTGAAATTGATTTTTCACGCAAGTCCGACGAGCAGTTTATGGCACTCTCTTTTGAAGAAAAGATGGCAAAGTTCAAAACCACAAGCGACGAAAGAATGCAGGATATTAAGCGTAATACCGATTCTAAGCGCGGTAGCTACAGAAGAGGAAATAACTAAAAACGGTCCACAGATGTGGACCGTTTTTTGATGTAATGGGGAATAAGGAAGCACACAGCTCATACTGTGTGCTTTTAGATTATATAATACGTGTTTTTCGTGCAATTTCGACACCGTTTACAGTTATGTAGCTGTGATATTTTCCGTCATAGCCTACAGTTATGTCAATACCGTCAATTTTAGCGTTAAGAGAGTGCTCAAATTCGATCATTTTCTTATATTCGCCGTAAACGTAGCCGTCAACAATGAGCTCATTTACGCCCTTAATATGGCGATAACATATGTGGTGATTGTTATAGTCTGCCTCAACAAAAACACGGTGTTTTACATCTTCGGCAGGGCGTATGGGAGAGGAGTTCTCAGTTTCGTAATTATCTGTAACAGTTTCAGTATCGGCTGCATTATCGTCAGGAAGACGTTTGAGCTTATACCCAAGGTAAATGCCTGCACCGAGATAATAGAGCACCCAGATATGTACTAAAATATCGATTATATTTGAGCTTT
>JAZSJL010000231.1:0-5780 GCA_045534355.1 Acutalibacteraceae bacterium | reverse complement strand
GTAACCCACAAGTCTGTCGAGAATACGGCGTGCCTGCTGTGCATCAACAAGACCCATATCAACAACCTCCGGATTACTGATACCTCTCTTAACGCTTGTTTCGTTAATTTCGTTGAACTTAACTCTATTTCTCTGTGAAAGGTCAAGATCAAGAATTGTTGCAAGGTGCCATGAAATTGCTTCTCCCTCACGGTCCGGGTCAGTTGCGAGAAAAACTGCATCTGCCACAGCAACTCTGTCTCTCAAATCCTTGATAAGCTTTTCCTTTCCCTTGATGATTGCATATTTAGGTGCAAAATCATTTTTTACATCAACGCTTAACTTTGCCGCAGGAAGGTCTCTTACGTGACCCATTGATGCGACAACCTCGTAGCTGCCTCCTAAATATTTTTTAATGGTCTTTGCTTTCGCAGGAGACTCAACTATAACAAGCTTTGACATTTACTTCATCCTTTCAAAGTATACGATAACGCTAATTACTTAATTTTATATTTTTTACCACTCACCAGCTCACATACACCTAAAAGCTCAAGCTCAGTAAGTGATGAGAGGACAACATTCATTCTTAAATTGGTAGCCCTTACAATATCATCGATATGCATAGGCTCATTGCTTAATACGTCATAAACGCTCTGTGCTTCGCAGGAAGCATCATTTGAGATATCTGTTTTAGTAGCAGCCTTTACGGGCTCCTCCGTAGGCTGGTGCTGTGGGGCTGATTGCTGCACACTGCCCTGTGCCTTTTTCTTTTTGGATTTATAATCCACGTAGGGTACTTCGCTTAAAGGCTTGGCTGCCTTATGGAAGTCAATATAATCCGAATACATAAATTCATATTCAGACAAAACGTCCAAAGCAGAGAAAACAGGCTTTGCACCATTTTTTATAAGATAATTTGTACCATCGAAGGATGACCTTACTATATCTCCCGGTACGGCAAAAACATCCTTTCCTTGCTCTGCTGCTCTGGAGGCAGTAATAAGAGAACCACTTTTAACACCTGCTTCAATTACTACTACGCCAAGGCTTATGCCTGAAATGAGTCTGTTCCTAATAGGGAAGCTTGATTTCGATGGAGCAGCAAAGGGTGGATATTCAGAAACAACAGCACCATAGCGTGTAATCGCCCTTCGTATAGGTGCATTTTCAGCAAGGTAGTTACTGGAAAGTCCACAGCCTAAAAATGCAACTGTTCTGCCCTTTGCAAGCATTGCACCTGCGTGAGCCTCGCTATCTATACCCAAGGCGCCACCACTAACAATTGTTGCACCCGATTGAGCAAGACGGAAGGAAAGCTTTTGTGCTATCTGTGTTCCGTATTCACTTGCATTTCGTGTTCCTACGATACCGATTGAAACCACATCGCTCAATGCTGTGCAATCACCTATGCCGTAGAGTACAAGGGGCATACCTGAAAGGTGTGTAAGCCTTTCGGGATACAGCTTGTTGTCGGGGGTGATGATTTCGTAGCCCTTGCTTCTGCACTCTTTGAGTATTTCCATTGTCTGCGAAGGTGTTGAACGTTTAAGAGCCTCTATCTTCTTTTCGGTTAAAAGACCAGAAAGACGCCACTCCTTCGATCCTGCAAGATACAACTGCTCGGGAGTTTCAAAATATGCCAGAAGCTCATCGGTACGCGCACCTGCGCCCAATGCTGTCTGGAGCCATATCCAAAACTCTACCGGTGAAGATTTCATCTCATCATTTCCCAAATTAAAATTGATGCCGCAGCTGCAGCATTGAGGGACTCTGCTCTGCCCTTCATGGGGATAGTTACCGTAGCAGTTGCAATATTGCAGGTTTCTTCTGTTATACCATTACCCTCATTACCGATAATGCTTACGACACCACCACTCATATCAGCCTGTGTGATTTTAAGAGCATTGCTGTCGGGTACACCTGCATAAATCTTCATACCATTCGCCTTAAGCTCGGTAAGGCACTGTGGTAAGTCATCTACTACAACAATATTGAGCCTGAACAGTGAGCCCATAGCCGACCTTTGTGATTTAGGGTTGTAAATATCACAGCCACCACTCACAATAACGCCATCAAGCCCGACAGCCTCGGCAGTTCTTACAACAGCACCGAAGTTGGACGGGTTAGACACATTTTCAAGGGCAACATATTTCCCATTATATTTTATTTTACCTATATTTGTTTTTTTGTCAAGCATTTTGCATATGCAGAAAATGCCCTGATTGTTTTTTGTATCGCTTAATTTTTCTGCTACTTCCTCAGAAATCATATAGCAACGCTCTGCCGATTCTTCAACAGAAGCAAGATACTCAGAGTATTTCTCCCCTGCTCTTTCAGTATAGAAAAGTTCTTTTACCTCAACGCCACTTGCAACAGCATCGAAGGAGAGCCTTGCACCCTCTATAAAAAACAGCCCCTCTTTTTTTCTGAAGCTATCCTTTTCTCGTAATTTAACAGCAAATTTTACTTTATCGTTTGCTTTACTTGTAATCTTTTCCGTAATAATTCACCTTCAAAAAATTTGTGCCGATAAAACATCTAACGCCCAACCGTGTTCGGTCGGGCGTAAGTTAAGATTATTAAAGAGCAGCCTTTGCCTTTTCAACAAGAGCCTTGAAGCCTTCCGGATCAGAAATAGCGATTTCTGAGAGCATCTTTCTGTTGAGCTCGATACCAGCCTTCTTAAGACCGTTGATAAATGTTGAATAGTTGATGTCATTCATTTTGCAAGCAGCTGAGATTCTTGTGATCCAAAGACGACGGAAATCTCTCTTCTTCTGCTTTCTGCCGATATATGCATAGTTACCGCTTTTCATAACTGCCTGCTTAGCAGTTTTGAAGAGCTTGCTCTTTGAGCCGTAATAACCCTTAGCGAGTCTAAGAACTTTATTTCTTCTTTTGCGAGTCATCATCGCACCTTTAATACGTGCCATTATAAGTTACCTCCTGTTCGATTATTAATTATTTGTAAGGAATGAGACGCTTAATCTGCTTCTGATTTGTAACGTCTGCAACACCTGTCTGACGAAGACCTCTTTTACGCTTTGTAGTCTTCTTTGTAAGGATATGAGACTTATTGGCATGTGCGCGGATTGGCTTGCCGTTTTTGGACATTTTGAAACGCTTTTTTGCGCCTGAGTGAGTTTTAATCTTAGGCATAATAAATCCTCCTTAAATTTTGCTTTTACTTTGATGCCTTGGGAACAAGAAACATAAGCATTTGACGGCCTTCAAGCTTTGCAGCCTTTTCAACTGTACCGAATTCAGCGCAAGCCTCTGCAAAACGCTGCATAATAACAGTACCGTTTTCTGTGTGAGCCATCTCTCTACCTCTGAAACGAATTGATACCTTTACCTTATCGCCTGACTTTAAGAAGCGAATAGCGTGATTAACCTTTGTATTGAAATCACCTGTGTCAATATTCAATGATAAACGGACCTCTTTGATATCCATAACCTTTTGGTGTTTCTTTGCTTCCTTTTCACGCTTTGCCTGCTCGAAACGGAACTTACCATAGTCCATAATCTTGCAAACAGGTGGGTTTGCACCGGGAGCAATTTTAACAAGGTCAAGGTTACTTTTTTCTGCAAGAGCGAGTGCATCCTTTGCTGACATGATACCTACCTGGCTACCGTCTGCACCGATTACTCTGACCTCTTTATCTCTGATTTCCTCATTGATCTGTGTTTCCTTGCTGATACCTAAGCACCTCCAAATAAAATTAAAAGCTTGAACGAAACAAATTCCGTTCAAGCCCAATTCACGCAAGTACTGCGTTGTTTAAAAAGCTATTGACCAAACAATACTCTCGGTTGGTGAGAACGGAACAGTTCTGCTTTATTGCTCAAATATAATATCAGTTAAGTCTGCTTTTGTCAAGCATTTTTTTGTTTTTATTCTACATTTTCAGCAACTGCTTCTGTTGAGGCATCTGTTTCAGCTTCAGTAGGCTCTGCAGTAGTTGCTTCAGTAGTTTGCTCCTCGGTGGTTTCTTCATACTCACCATAGTAATAAATTATGATTATATCACCTGAAGAAAGTCTTTTATCGCTGGGGATTTCAGCCCAGTCGCCTGTTTTTGTATCCTCATAAGCGATTCTGTAAACAGAGTTAGATTCGCCAGAGCTACCTGCAATCTGAGCAGATTCGCTCTTTATGTTTTTAAAGCCCTGCGCCTTCATTACGCTGATTGCATCCTGAAGCTTTTTGCCTACAACGTCGGGCACTTCAAGACCATTGCTTATTTCAAGAACAATAGTCTTTGGATTAATAGAGGTAATCTCTGTGCCTGCATTGATGCTTTGACGAACAACAGTACCTCTTTCCTCGGAGCTGTCTATATACTCTGTTTTGAAAACAAGAATACCCTTGTATTCTTCATTATTTTTAATTTCATCATAGAGCTTACCCTTGAAATCAGGGAGCTTTATTGATTTTATGGTGTCGCCGTTGTCTTCTCCCTGCACCAGGCTACTTGTGGTGCTTTCTGACGGAAGTGTTGTATCATTATCATCATCGGAGAGAGCCCTTATTCCCACAAGAACTGCAATAAGTATTGCAAGAACTATAAGTGCACTTACAACAAAGACAGCAATAGTACTCTTCTTTAATGGTGCACGAGCAGTCTGCTCATCATCTTCAATGATTTCTTCAACATACTCTTCGTCGTACTCCTCGACACCCTCCTGCTCTGTCTCTTCATCCTCATAAAGAGATGAGAACGCCTCTGCCGCTGTACCTGCTGCCGCAGGGGAAGCTGACAACTCGTTGCGCAAAAGCTCTACCGACGGTGTTCTTTCCTCGGGGAGAATCTGCAACGCATTAACAAGAGCGTTTATTACGTAGGCAGGTAACTGCTCTGCAAACTTGCCCGGAATCATAAGCTTATCGTTTACAAGCCTCGATGAAGCACTCATTGGTGTACTGCCTATAAGCGTTCTGTAAAGCACTGCTGCGAAGGCATAAATATCCGTATATGCACCAAGCTCACTATTCACACCATACTGCTCAACTGCAGCATAGCCCTCATAAAGCTCGGAAGCAAGGTTACCCTTCTCTGTGCGAAGGTCTGCTGTGCAGAAGCCTGTTATTTTAAGCTTACCCTTTGAGTCGATAACAAGGGTAACGGGAGATATACCACCGTGAACAATTCCTGCTGTATGAAGCTCACCCATTGCAGAAACTATGGGCATAAAGAGAACCCTTGCTTCATCCCAGGAGATATAGCCCTGCTCCTTTTCAAGAAGAAACTCACGGAGTGTTTTTCCGTCGCCTACAAAATCACCCACTGCATATACTGTACCCAAATCCTCAAAAACATCGTGTACAACAGGGAGTGCTGTGTAGCCGTTTATGTTAAGAAGCTTTTTCCAAAGCTGAACGAAGTTATCCTTAACGTCGATAAAGTCTGCTGCCTTACCTACGTTAACAAGGCAATAGTTACCCTCTCCCCTTGCAAGCATTCCCTCAGGGAACAGCTCACGGAGAGTTACAGGTGTTTTCTTTTCCATATCGAAAGCATTGTAGGTAAAGCCCTCACTATTGGAGCTGACAGCTTTACCGATAAGGTAGCGCCCACCAACAAGCGCCTTGATAGGGAGACTTTCCTCTTCACGCTCTACCTTACTTTCATCCTTACAATATGGGCAAACTGTGTTGTTGCCAATTTTTCTCATGCAACGCAAACACAACTTTTCTTTTTCCATTGACCTCACCTAATTACTATCTGAATTAATTTTTCAAAATTAATTATTCATCTAAGCCTGGTTTTGGAAGCATACCCTTCTAAGTCGGAGGCCAA
>JAZSJL010000230.1:0-4262 GCA_045534355.1 Acutalibacteraceae bacterium | reverse complement strand
GAGGGTGTTCAGCAGGCACTCTTAAAAATCATAGAGGGTACTGTTGCAAACGTTCCTCCACAGGGTGGCAGAAAGCATCCTCAGCAGCAGTTTATTCAGGTGGATACGTCAAAAATCCTCTTTATATGTGGAGGTGCCTTTGCAGGTATAGAAAAGCTTGTTGAGGACCGTATGGGCAAAACTGTTCTCGGATTTGGTGGTGAGCTTCACTCAAAAACAGAGCTTAAAGAAATGGATATGTTTGCTCACGTAACACCACAGGACCTTGTTAAATTCGGTCTTATTCCCGAGCTTGTAGGTAGAATTCCTGTTATTACAAGCCTTGAGGATTTAGATGTCGATGGTCTTGTTAATATCATTACCCAGCCAAAGAACGCTCTCCTTAAGCAATACAAGAGTCTTCTTAAAATGGATGGTGTAGAGCTTGAATTCACGGAAGAAGCCATCAGAAGAATAGCAGAGCTTACTATTGAGCGTGAAACAGGTGCTCGTGGCCTTCGTTCAATAATGGAGTCTATACTTATTCCTATTATGTACAAGGTTCCCTCTGAATCAAACGTTGTAGCCGCAAAAATTACGGCAGACGTTGTAGACGGCAAGGCTAAACCTGTTTTTGTTAAAAAACCTAAAGAGGGTACTAATAACTAAATTAAATTAAACCATCGGGGAGTCTTTCGGCTCCCCGCAAAAATTATGGAGTATTTATTATATGTCAGAAAAATTTTATCAATCTGAGGTATTGCCTGTTCTTGCACTTCGCAATCTGGTTGTGTTTCCTAATCAATCAGTCAGCTTTGAGGTAGGAAGGATAAAATCAGTCAGAGCCATCAGGTCAGCAATAGAAAATGAGGACGGAAGAATATTTCTGGTTTCTCAGGAGGATGCACTTGTTGAAAATCCTCGCTTTGCAGATTTGTGTAAGGTTGGCGTTGTTGCGAGAATTAAGCATATAAGTGGATCTTCCGAGGGCAATAACTTCGAAATAGTTGTAGAGGGTGCATACAGAGCTGTTGTTGTTGACCCTGAAAGAGAAAAGATTTCTCTTAGAGCAAAGGTTCAACGTGTTGAGGAGATTTACCCCGATAAAAATGATTTCCTTACAGTAGCCACACTTCGCACCTTGAAGGATAACTTCGATAAATACATATCAGTCAGCCCACGTATGGCGCCTGAACTGTTTCTTTCAATATTAGAAAACGAAAACCTTTCACAGGTAACAGATGAAATTGCAGGCCATTTCCATTTTCCTATAAAGGATAAACAAGCACTGCTTGATGAAACAGACGTTTTATCAAGAGCAGAAATGCTTTGCTCACTTCTTTCAAGAGAAACACAGATTCTCTCTCTCGAGCTTGAAATTCAGGATAGAGTTCACGAAAGAATGGATAAAAACCAGCGTGAATACTACCTTAGGGAGCAGATTAAGGTTGCTGCAGCAGAGCTGGGGGAGGACGATTCTCCACTTGCAGAGGCACAAAAGTACAAAGAAAAAATTGCAGCTCTCCCAATGGATGAAAGGTCAAGAAAGAAGCTTTATGAGGAGTGCGACAGGCTTGTGAGAACAAGCCCTGGCTCACCTGAAGCCAACGTTGCAAGAACGTACCTTGAAAGAGTTACAAGCCTTCCGTGGGGTATATACACAGAGGATTCTTTAGATATAGAAGGAGCTCGTAAAATTCTTGACTCTGACCACTATGGTCTTGAGGATGTTAAGGAACGTATTTTAGAGCTTATTGCCGTAAAGAAGCTTGCTCCGGACGTAAATGCACAGATTCTTTGTCTTGTCGGACCTCCGGGTGTGGGTAAAACCTCTGTTGCAAAATCTCTTGCAAAAGCATTAGGTAGAAAATACGTTCGCATTTCCCTTGGTGGTGTTCACGACGAGGCAGAAATCAGAGGCCACAGAAAAACCTATATAGGCTCAATGCCCGGTAGAATTATTACTGCAATTGAGCAGGCAGGTACACAAAACCCACTTGTGCTGCTTGATGAAATTGATAAGCTGGGTAGCGACTACAAGGGTGACCCTGCGTCAGCACTCCTTGAGGTGCTTGACGGTGAGCAGAACAGCACCTTTACAGACCACTATATAGATGTTCCGTTTGATTTGAGCAAGGTGTTGTTTATAACAACGGCTAACGATGCTTCACGTATACCGGGCCCTCTTTATGACCGTATGGAGGTTATCGAGCTTTACAGCTACACAGCAGAGGACAAGTTCCTTATTGCTAAAAAGCACCTTGTTCCCAAGCAGATAAAAAGCTTCGGTATGACAAGCAAAATGGTTCGTATTACAGATGGTGCAATACGCACTATGATTGCAAGCTATACAAAGGAGGCAGGTGTGCGCTCCCTTGACAGAGTTATTGCAAAGGTTATGCGTAAGGTAGCAGTCAGGTTTGCAGAGGGCTTTGAGGGTAAGCTTACAGTTGACGTGGCAACGCTTACAGAGTTCCTTGGTAAACCAAAGTACAAGCCCTCCAAGCCGGATTTAGAGGATATGGTTGGTGCTGCAAACGGTCTTGCCTGGACAGCCGTTGGTGGCGAAATGATGCAGATTGAGGTTGCTGTGCTTGAGGGTACAGGTAGGCTTGAATTAACAGGCTCTCTCGGTGACGTTATGAAGGAATCTGCAAGGGCTGCCGTATCTTACATACGCAGTAATGCAGAGGAGCTTGGTGTAGAGCTTGATTTCTATAAAACAAAGGATATTCACATTCACGTTCCTGAGGGTGCTGTTCCAAAGGATGGCCCGTCAGCAGGTGTTACAATTACTACAGCCCTTGTTTCAGCACTGACAGGCAGGGTAGTAAATAAAACTGTTGCAATGACAGGTGAAATAACGCTTCGTGGCAGAGTGCTTCCAATAGGTGGCCTTCGTGAAAAGGCTACTGCAGCCTTTAAAAACGGAATGAAAATAATACTTGTTCCCGAGGATAACAGAGCAGATTTAGATAAAATTAACGATACAATCAAGGCTTCCGTTGAGTTTGTGTTTGTATCAACTCTCGATGAGGTTTTGAGTGTTGCTTTGGCAGAGCCCAAAAGGGCAAGGAGCAAGACGGTACCGGGCAAAGGAAAAACAATGCCTAAGCCTGACGTAAACAATCAGAGTGGCGTTTATTGTAGCGAGGTGTAATATGAATTACAGCAAAGTAGAATTTGAAGCAGCCTTTGGTACATTGAAGCAGATACCGGCTTCTGATTTACCTGAAATTGTTTTTGCAGGCAGAAGTAATGTTGGTAAATCCTCAATGCTTAATAAGCTTTTCAATCGCAAAAACCTTGCAAGGGTATCTTCAATGCCGGGTAAGACAATCACAATAAATTTCTTTAAGGTAGAGGACGTGCGTATAGTTGACCTTCCGGGCTACGGCTATGCAAAGGTTGCAAAGGGCGAAAAACGCCGTTGGGCAGAGATGATGGAGGGGTACTTCCAATCACCACGTAATATTAAGCTTGTGGTACAGCTTGTGGATATGCGCCATAAGCCATCTGAGGATGACTACGTTATGATGCGCTTTTTACAGGATGCAGGGCTTCCGTTTATAGTGGCAGCCACAAAGTGCGATAAGCTTAATAAAACCCAATTCAATGAGCGTGTAAACGGCTTAAGAGAGGAATTAAGCGAGTTTGGTGAGGATTTAGTTATAATCCCATTCTCCTCTGAAAAGGGTAACGGAGTAGATGAGCTGAAAGCACAGCTTGAAAAAACACTTTAAAAAATAATCAATCATTAAAACCCTGTCATTGTGCACAATACAATGACAGGGTTTTGTGCATATATACAAACATTGAATTTTTATTGAAAAAATGTTAAAATTTGTATGACAGTTTTGATATACTTGACATATATAGGTGAAAAGCAAAATATAAGCAGTGCATTAAGCCCTTCAAAACTTTCGTAAAAAACATATTGCGAAAACGGAAAGGAAGAAAAAATATGTCAAGAGTTCAAAAATTGTTAGCAGTATTTCTTAGCGTGGTACTGTTCCTTGGGGCTTTCTCTACTGCAACACCCGTGTTTGCAGAAAACGTTAACGATGCAATTGAACACCACCAATTTGTTCAGGAAGCTATCAACAATCCTGCTGTAGCAGAAGATAATACTCCCGAAGCAGAAATTGCTTTTGAGGTAGAAGAAAAGCGAGACGAATATACCAAGGTATATAAAAAAGACGATGGCACGTATACAGCCGTTATGTCTGCAGAGCCTTTGCACTATTTAAACGATGGTGTATGGGAAGAGATTAACAATTCGT
>JAZSJL010000263.1:0-12008 GCA_045534355.1 Acutalibacteraceae bacterium | reverse complement strand
CTGCCCAACTCCTTGCCTCACATCACGACATGGCCACGATCCCACTTGCTGTTTTTCACAGCCAGGACCACCGAAGTTTGCAGTAGGGCCACCAACGTCGTTGATATATCCCTTAAAGCCCTTCAATTCTGTAAGAAGCCTTGCCTCCTCAACCACACTCTCAATACTTCTTGAGCGTACGCTTCTGCCCTGGTGGAAGGCAAGTGCACAGAAGTTGCAACCACCAAAGCACCCTCTGTTGTGAGTAAGGGAGAATTGCACCTCTGTAATAGCAGGTACGCCACCCAATTTCTCATAGGAGGGGTGGTAATCTCTCATATATGGCAGGGCATAGACTTCATCAAGCTCATCTCTTTCAAGAGGTGGCATAGGTGGATTTTGCACAAGCATTGTGTCACCATAGTATTCAATAAGAGCCTTGCCGTAGCAGGAATCCTGATTTTTATACTGCACGGCAAAAGCCTTTGCATAGTATTCCTTATCTGCCTTAAGCTTTTCCCAATCCCATTCGCCACAAGAGTCAAAGTGGATTTTATCTCCTCTTTTGCCAAGCCACACGGTACCTGGCACGTCTCTTATTTTGCTGATGGGAACACCTTTATCTAAAAGAGAAGCAATTTTTCTTATAATGTTTTCACCCATACCGTAGGTGAGAATGTCTGCCCCTGAGGAGAGGAGTACGCTTTCCATAACGCAGTCATTCCAATAATCATAGTGGGCAAAGCGACGAAGGGATGCTTCAAGACCACCTAAAATAATAGGGGAGTCAGGGTAGACCTCTCTTATAAGCTTGGAGTAAACAGTACAGGCTCTGTCAGGGCGCAGACCGAATTTTCCACCGGGGGAATAGTAGTCGTAGCTCCTTTTTCTTTTTGCAACGGAGTAGTGTGCAACCATTGAGTCGATATTACCTGCAGAAACAAGGAAGCCTAAACGTGGCTTGCCAAAGCGCATAAAATCCTTTGTGGAATTGAAATCAGGCTGTGCAAGGAACGCCACATTAAACCCCTGCGCTTCAAGCACACGAGTTATAATTGCAGCACCGAAGGAGGGGTGGTCAACGTATGCATCGCCACAGACGTAAACGAAGTCTACCTCTGCCCAGCCTCTCTCTTGAACCTCTTTTGCAGTTGTGGGTAAAAAGCTTGTACCTTTCATAAAAACCTCTTTTTAATTTTCAATATCTGTGGTATTTCTTCCACAGTTTCTACTTGTAGCTCAGGCTTTTCAAACTCCGGGAAAATCCAGGTGCCCGTGGTTTTTACCCAAACGGGTACACAGCCGGCATTTCTTGAGCCTTCTACATCAAAATGAGGGTGGTCGCCAACATACATCATTTCATTTGTTTGTATATTAAGCTTTTGTGCCATAAGCTTGAAAATTTCTGCCTGTGGCTTCCTGTACGGTGTAGCGCCACTTATAATAATTTCGTCAAAATAGGGAGTAAGCTCTAAAAGAGTCAGTTTCTTTTCCTGAACATCGGGCCTGCCGTTTGTGATAAGCCCTGTTTTGTAGCCCGAAGCCTTTATTTCCTGCAATACAGGTATGGCAAAGGGGAATTTTACGGCTACCTTTTGGAAGCAAGAAAGAAGATATTCTACATATTCGTTGTAATCGGGTATTTCTTTGAAAATATTGCATTTTAGGAGATGTGCAAAAATCTCTTCCCAGCCGTGGTGAACATAGTGCTTATCTGCCCATATGAGCTGCTCTGCGAAAAATTCGTCGGTAATACTTTCATTTATTTTGAATTTCCGACGAAAAGAAGGCACAACAGCACGGAGAGTTTCATATCTGTCAAACAACGTGTGGTCAAGGTCAAAAACCACAGCCTTAATCAAAGCCATCACCTCGCAAAAGCAACAGTATATATACCGAATTATATCATACACAAAAATATAATTCAATAATAGAAAAAGCCACCTTCGGGAAGGTGGCTTTTCAAATCAAATCAGTCAGTTACAACACCCTTTTTAAGGATGATATTTGCATAGAGAGCCATTTCGCTTGTTGCAATGATTGCGTAAGCAGTTTTTGCTCTGTCGTAGAAGGCAAAGCGCTCAATTTCGCTCATCTGTGTTGCGCCATTGTGCTTGTCAACAATTTCCTGGTACTCTGCCCAGATTGTTGGTGTGGGGTCACCCTTTGTTGTCTGCATAAGCATAACGGGGCTCTCAACGTATGTGTCCAGAGGGAAGAGCTGAAGAATAGCATCAAGGAGCTCAGGCACGTTGTGGCCGTCGCATCTTATAAGTCTCTGTGCATTGCTTGCAGCAGGGAAGTTACCGTCACCGATAACAATTTCATCTCCATGTCCCATTTCGTCGAGAATTTTCAAGAGTTCTGGGCTGATAATGTTTGGAATACCTTTAAGCATAAAAAATTGACTCCTTTATAATAAATATTTGTTAACAAAATTTAGCGAAGTTTTTGCAAAAGCAAAAGTGAAGTTGTGATAAATCACAGTGAAGTTTTACACCTTCGGCGTAAAGTGAAGTTAAGTTTGCCAATATCACTTGCGAAGCAAACTTCACTACGAAGTAACTTCACTCACTTTAGGGAACTTCACTTGCCGTTAGGCAAACTTAGTTGTGCAAAGCTGTGCTTTGCACTTACTTCTTTATCTGCCTAATATCCTCGCCTACAAACTCAATTACTTCAAAGCTGTTGAGTCTTGAGGTGAGGCGCTGACCGTAGCGAGCTTCAAGCTGTCCTACAGAAAGGTTTGAAATGATTATTATAGCCTTGCCGTTAAGAATAGAGTCACTGACAATTTCATTTACGGCAGCGTTGCCGAAGTCGGACTCAAACTCTGCGCCTAAATCGTCAATAACAATAAGGTCGGAGGAGTTAAGCTCCTCTTCAAGGCTTGTATCACTTTTGCCGAAATTTTCGTTTTTGAGCTGTTTGACCATTTTACCTGCTGTGTTGTAGTAAACGGAGAAGCCGTTTGAGCTGACCTTATTAAGCACGGCAAGGGCAAGGTGTGTTTTGCCAAGACCTGTGCCACCACAGAAGAAAAAGCTGTTTGAGCCTGGGGTGAAATTTTCTGCATATGCCTTGAGCATCTGGAAGCAGCCACGCATATATTCTCTTGGTGAGAAGCCTAAGGCTCTGTCTTTTATATCCGTGTAAAGGTTAACATCGAAGGTGTCGAAGCTACACCTTGCAAGCATAGGGCTACAGGTCATTTCACCAACGGAAAGCTCCTGCAAAAGCTGAAGGTGGCAGGTACAAAGCTTACCATTATGTATACCTGTATCGTTGCATAGCTTACAGGTGTAGGGAATATCAAGGTAATCCTCCGGATAGCCTGCAGAAACAATAAGAGCCTTCTTTGCTGCTTGTGCTTCAAGATTACGCTTTGCAACAACGGAAACGTCTACCTTTTCTGTGCCGCCACTAATGCTTTTTATAACAGCAAGAGCAGCATCCTTCATTTCTTTCTCAATGGTGAGGAGCTCGGGATACTTGGCAACAAATTCTTTTCTGCGCATTTCGTGGAGTTTTTCTGCCTGTTCCCTTCTTGCCTTAAGGGCAAGCTCTGCCTTTTGATAAATTATTTCGGAAAATTTCATTTGTTTTCCTCCTCATTGTCGTCTGCGAAGCGCTTTGCCCATTCAAGGACACTGCTTCTGCCCACCTTTTCGGTGTCGTAGGATTTTTCAACAGTTTTGGGTAAAGCTTTCTTTTCCTTTTCAGATGCCTGTTCAGGAGTGGTAATACCTGAACGAGCCCACTTTTTAAGGAGCTTGCCTGCGTCGGAGAAAACGTTGTCGGTCTGTGCCAAAGCGAAAATAATAAGCACCTCTGAACAGCCGTAGTCGATTACCCACTCACGAAGGAATTTATGTATTCTTGGTGTGGGGGTGTCTGTGGTAAGACCTGCAGGAGCCTTGATTGCTTCAAAGCAGGCTTGAAGCTTGTCTAATGCCAGAAGCTCCTCCTCAGCTGATTCCAACGTATCTATACCTCTTTTTGCCCAATCCTCTGCTCTGCTTTTAATTGCAGAGGAGGAGCTTTTTTTCCGGTCCTTCTGGTACTGAAGGAGAGTTAAAATCACCTCGGGCGGGAAGCCGTAGTGGTCGTATATCATAAGAATAAGTGCCTGTGTATCATAGCCGAAGGTACCGAGAATTTCCTGTGCTTCTCTGTAAAGCACCTGAAGTCGGGGGTCCTCAGAAAGGCGCATGGCAATATCTCTTTGGGTTGGTTTTTTGAGAGGGAGAGTTCTTACAGGCTGGGAGGGTTTTGCAGGTGCACAGGTGCAAGGAGTCTCCTCAGGTTGTGGGGGAGGGCAAACACATTTTGCATTGCCCTTTGCCCGGTCTGCCAAAGCCTCATTAATTTCCTCGTCTGCTTCAATTACGCCGTAGGATTCCCAATAAGCAAGGCAATCTGCTGTTTCGCCCAATGAAAGCCCTGTGCAGCAGGAAACCTGCTCTGCATCCAGAGTCCCGTCGGGGTTTCTTAAAATAAAAAGCAAAACTTTAAAGCTTGCTGCAGGAGCAAGCTTTAAATGTCTATCAATAATATCTGTTGGAACGGCAGTAGCGCCGCAGAGGTAATCGCATTTAATTTTTATCATAAACTAATCATTCCGGGAACTTGACAATTACACCTACGGATTTGCCCTTTACATACTGTGCAATGCCAACCATATCAATATTTTTAGAAAGTGTTCTGCCGGCAACAGCGTAGCCACCCTTCGGGCTTAAGCAAACTGCATTTGCACTTTCGTCGGCAGTACCACCGAAGGAGCGTACCCATGTAAGGTTACCGTATTTATCGAAGGAGGCAATAACAATATCGTCTCCACCACGGGTTGTAATACCCTTGAAATCTCTTGTAGAGGAGTTAGAGGAGCCTGTTGCTATAAATGAGCCATCCTCTTTTTCTACAATATCAACAAGGTCATCGTTGTTCTGACCTCTGAAGGGTTTAACAAAGCTAATGGTAAGGTCGTTGTTGAGCTTAACGAGATATGCGTCGTAGCCACCCTTTGAAGCCTTGTCACCTGCAAATATGCTGTTTGTTGAATCTGCATCCTTGGAGTTGGAGCGACCTACAACAACAACGCCACCATCCTTACAAGCAGTAATGCCTGAGAAGCCCTCGTTACCTGAGCCTGCAAGAGGTACGGCGCTGATGAATTTACCTGTAGAGGAAACCTTAACAACGCCACCATCTGTTTTGCCTTGGTTTTTGAAAAGAGTACCGGAAGCGAAGTTGCCTACTGCATAAACAGAGTTGTCCTTACCGATGCAAACGTCGTTTAAAACGTCCATATTTCCACCAAGAACATTTTTCCATGCAAGCTTGCCGTCTGATGTATATTTAACAACAACTGCTGCTGATTGCTTTGTTGGCTTGTTGAAGCCGGCAGCATCACCATCGTTATCACCCACGGAGCCTGCTATAACAATACCACCATCGCTTGTAAGAGCAGCAGCATTGAAAATATCAACTGTGGTTGTACCGAAAATCTTGTGCCATTCCTCTTTACCATTCTTATCGTATTTGTAAACGAAGCCGTCGTAGTAGCCTTTACCTGCAACGTTTGTTACGTTTTCGCCACCGATATTTCTACCATAGCCCACTGCATAGAAGCCACCATCATCTGCTACAACAACATCTGTAACAATGTGTTGACCCATAAGGCTACCTGCAGCAAAGCGCCAGTCCTCGTTGCCCTTGCTGTCGTATTTAATGAGCACGGTGTAAGGTGTAGCATACATAGGATAGCCGTCTTTCACGTACTGTGCAAAGTCGCCGTTTGTGGAGTTGGTAACGTTTGCAGCGATAAAGCTTCCGTTTTCGAAAACATCTATACTTGAGAAATAGTCTGCCTCTGTGCCACCGAGAGAGGTTTTCCAATCTATAGAGGCAGGAGCAACCTTGTCAGGGTTGCTTGTAAGCTCAACCATAGAGGTGTATACGTCACCCTTGTTGTCTACTGCTGTGTTACCGGCACCGTCTGTAATAACAACGGAGCTTGTACCCATAATAACACTGTCGCCGGGCTTCTGCTCGTTTGGATTCTGTGGAAGGGTAACTATTTCAGTAACCTCCTCGCCCTTTGCGTCCGTAACCTGTGCGCCCTGTTCGTTAGTAACGGCAACAGGTACAGTAACCTGAACGTCCTGGTAAATAACTGTTGTTAATACGTCGCCCTTGGCATCTGTTACCTCTTCGCTGATAACTGTGGTAAGGGCTTCACCATTTTTATCTGTAACCTTTTCGCCGTTTTTATCTGTGACTGTTTCTGTGCGCTGTGTTGTAACAGCAACAACAGTAGTTTCAGGTATAACTGTAACTGCCATACCGTTTTCGTCTGTAACGGCAATACCGTTTTCATCTGTAGCATAGAAAACGAATTCTTTTGTTGTGTCCTCGGGGAGCTTACCTGTATCCTGGGCATCCTTAAGCACAACAGCAAGTACAACTGCACCTATTACGAGCACAGCAATAATTGCAATTATGATAATCGGAAGCTTTTTGTTGTTTTTTGCAGTAGTGGAGGTTGCTGCCTTCATAGGAGGGGCAGAGGGAGCCTTCATAGGTGGTGCTGAAGGAGCTTTTGCACCGTTTGCTTCTGGTGTGTTAGGTTTTTTGTTTTCCATTATAGAAACCTCCGAAAGAGTAATTTGATATTTTATCTTATTTTTGTAATAGAGTATAGATACTCATTCTATTATATAATAGCATATGATTTTTAGATTTTCAATTCTAAAATGCGTGCAAAACCAAATTCGTTACATATTACATAAAAAACGCACTATTTTATTATGTAATATCAATAATATTTACATTTTACTCAAAAAAAACGTTGAAAACAAAAAATTTATGTGCTAAAATACCAAAGTATAGTGACCTTTTACAATTTTGATTGACGGAATTAAATGGTCATTGACCATATCTGATATATTTAGGAGGAATTCAGATGAAAGCATACAGCAAAGAAAATATCCGCAACGTTGTAATTGCGGGCCACGGTGCAAGAGGTAAAACAACTCTCGCTGAGGCAATGCTTTATCTTTCCGGTGCATCTGACAGATTAGGCAGAGTTGCAGACGGAAATACTGTGCTTGACTTCGATGCAGAAGAGAAAAAGAGAAAGGTTTCTGTATCGTCTGCACTTGCATATTTTGAGTGGAGAGACAGAAAAATAAATATAATTGACACTCCCGGTCTTTTCGACTTCGAGGGCGCCAGAGCAGAGGGCTTAAGAGCTGCTGATTCTGTTATCGTTGTTCTTTCCTGTGGTCATAACGTAGACGTTGGTGCAGAGAAAACTCTCCGTGCAGCAGGTAAGAAGGGTCTTTCAAAGTTCATCGTTGTTACAAAGTGCGATGGCGAGGACAGAGACTTCTTCAAAACTCTCAATAGTCTTAAAGATAAGTACGGCACAGCAATTTGCCCTGTTGTTATCCCATACGTTGTAGGTGGCAAGGTAGAGTGCTACGTAAACTTCCTTCAGAATAAGGCATATAAGTACGACAACGGCAAGGCAACAGAGGTTGCAATGCCTGCAGATGCACTTATTGATGATATCCACGCAGCCTTCACAGAGGCTGTTGCTACAGCTGACGACGAGCTTATGATGAAATTCTTCGATGGTGAAGAGTTTACTCACGACGAAATCGTTGCAGGTCTTTCACAGGGTGTGCTTGATGGTACGGTTGTGCCTGTATACGCTTGCTCAGGTCTTACAGCAGATGCTGTTGACCTTGTTATGAATGGTATTACAAAGCTTGCTCCTGCTCCAAAGGATGAGGACGGTATCGCTTGTGATCCTAACGGTCCACTTGCTGCAATCTGCTTCAAGACAGTTGCTGACCCATTCATTGGTAAAATGAGCTTCTTCAAGGTTGTTTCAGGTAAGATTACAGCTTCAACAAAGCCCTTCAATGCCCGTACAGAGGAAGAAGAGAAGATGGGCAAAATTGTTCTTGTTAAGGGCGCAAAGCAGGAGGATGCAACTGAAATCACAGCAGGTGATATTGGTGTTGTTACAAAGCTTGCCGGCTTCAAAACAGGCGACGTTATGTGCGATGCAAAGAATCCTGTAGAGCTTGAAGGCGTTGATTTCCCTGCACCTTGCTACTCAATGGCAGTTAACGTTGTTAAGAAGGGTGAAGAGGATAAGGTTGCTTCAGGTCTTAACAAGCTTGCTGAGGAAGACGGCTCAATGCTCTTCTACACAAACAAAGAAACAAAGGAACAGATTGTTTCAGGTCAGGGCGAGCAGCACCTTGAATCTATCGTATCAAAGCTTAAGAATAAATACGGTGTTGAGGTTGAGCTTACAGCTCCTCGTGTAGCATATAGGGAAACTATCCGTAAAACTGTTGATAAACAGGGTAGACATAAAAAGCAGTCAGGTGGTCACGGCCAGTTTGGTGACGTTTGGATCCGTTTTGAGCCATATATGGGAGAAGAGGATTTCGTATTCACAACAGATGAGGTTGTTGGTGGTGCAGTTCCAAAGAACTTCTTCCCTGCAGTTGAAAAGGGTCTCCTCGAATGTATCGCAGGTGGTCTTATTGCAGGCTACCCAATGGTAGGTATTAAGGCATGCCTGCACGATGGTTCATACCACCCTGTTGACTCCTCTGAAATGGCTTTCAAGATGGCAGCACGTATTGCCTTCAAGGCAGCAGTTCCGGAGGCAGCACCTACAATTCTTGAGCCTGTTGGCACACTTAAGGCGTACGTTCCGGACGATAATCTTGGTGATATCATCAGCGACGTTAACAAGCGCCGTGGTAGGGTTCTCGGTATGGGTCCTGCAGAGGAAACAATGACTCAGGAGCTTGTTGCTGAGGTTCCAATGGCAGAAATGAGCGACTTTGCAATTGCTCTTCGCTCCGTAACAGCAGGCAGAGGCTACTTTACTCTTGAATTTGCTCGTTACGAGGATGCTCCTGCACACGTTGCAGAGAAGGTAATATCCGAAGCAAAGCTTGAGGACGATGAGGATTAAATAATAAAAAAACACGAAAAGCACCTTCTCAAATGAGAGGGTGCTTTTTAGTTATCGGAGATTTGTAATTAGCTACCAGTCGCCAGCTAATTTGCGAACCTCCGGCAACCGAAAACCTTATTCCTCTGCCAGCTTTTCTCTTACAAGCTTATATATCACAGACATAAGTGGTACGCCTATGAGCATACCGGGGATTCCCATAACGCCACCACCGATTGTAACGGCAACAAGCACCCATATTCCCGGCAAGCCCATAGAGGAGCCTACAACCTTGGGGTATATAAGGTTACCCTCAATTTGCTGAAGGATTATTATGAAAATAATAAAAATCAAAGCCTTTGAGGGAGAAACCATCAATATGAGGAAGGCACCTATGCCTGCGCCTAAAAATGCACCTACAATGGGAATAAGTGCTGTAAATGCAATGAGTGCACCAACCATCGGTGCATACGGTAATCTGAAAATGAGCATACCAACCATACAAAGGGAGCCAAGTATAATAGCCTCTGTACATTGACCTACAATAAAGCGATGGAAGGAATCATTAGCCACGCTTAAAACGTGGGTTATTTTGTTATTGTATTTTTCGGGTACAAATTTATTTTTTACACGATTAAGCTGATAAATGAGTCTGTCCTTATCAAGGAGCAGGTATATTGCAAAAATTATACCGATTATTGATGTGGTAGCAACAGAAAAAACAGAGGAAACAGCAGCAAAGGCTACAGCAAGCACGTTACCCACACCTGAGGAAACAGTTTTCGCAATATCGTCAAACTTAGATTGCCAATCTATAGCCTCAATCTGAGCAATAATTTTATCAGGCACGAAGCCGAAGCCCTCCAGCTTATTTGTAGCCATTTCAAATGCTGCGGGAGCCTTATCTACAACAAGCTTCAGGCACTCAATAAATTGAGGCGCAACAAGGCATATAACAAGTGCAATAATACCCACAAGAGTTATAAGTGAAGCTATAAGGCACAAGGGTCTGCGCACCTTTTTGACAAACGGCTTTTTGGAGCTTTTAAAGAAGTGCTTCTCATAAAAGGTCATTAAAATATTAATCACGTAGGCAAGTACAAGACCTACAAAAATAGGTGCTGCAGCCGAGGTGAAAAGCTTTGCAATACCTACAATTTTGCTCCAATAAATTATACAAAGATAGAGCAAAAATACACTTGCTCCAACCTTAAAGCAAGTTTTCCAATCAAGTTTTTTCACTGAAAAAGCCTCCGAAAATGTATCTGAAATTTGTGATTTATAGGTATAAATTACCCCTAAAAGTTAGTTAAAATTATCTTTCTGCACGCTTTCTCTGTGGGGAAATCAAAGAGCACCCATCCGTATTTTTTCATCTGAGAAAGGGTGGTTTTTTTGAATCTTTTCAGTATATGTTTTGCACTTCTTTTGGGGTTGTGAAGTGGGCTTCCACAAGAGAAGAATGATATAAAAATACCGTTTTCGCAGGGGGGCTCCTGTAGGGTGGGGAGTATGGCCAAATTCCACTTTTTACGAGGTGAAAGCTTATACCAATCCTGCAGATATACAGGCTCACCCTCTGTACCGTCACGCCTCACCATTATTGAGCAAAGGTGGGTTTTGTGCTGATATTTTCCCTGGTCGGGCCACCCCGAAAAGTTAAGACCTGTGTTTAAATCAGTATATTCATTATTCTGCTCGTCAACACAAAATCTATTAAGGAAAACAGCTTTTCCACGCACCCGGTCAAGGGTTGGAATTCTGTTTTCCTTGTACCAAAAAGCTTTTCCTAAATACTCCCCGAAAAGCACGTCGAAGGTGTTTTCCGAAGTGTCGCCATAGTCTCTTTTTATGCTGATAATAAGTGTCTCCGAGGGGTTTGCTTTTAAGAAGTCCTCACAGTCAGAGAGTACATCATCAAGCATAAGAAAAGCCTTATCTGACGGGGCTTTGAAGCACCTTGACGAGGCGTGAACAAGCATTAATTTTCCCTCGTAAGCTGCTACTCTCAAATCAAGAAAACGCACACCGATATTAAGCTGCTCTGCTATGCTTAACTCCTGGCAGCGTGAGAAGTACGGGAATTGACAAAATCTTGTTGCGCTATCGTGGGTGCCGGGTAAATTTATATCACAAATAAGCGTTTCCCCGGGAATGTTTTTCATCCAATCTCTCATAAAATATCCTTTAAGTTTTTGCTTTAATAAAAACAAAAAGCACCTTTATTTCGCAAAGGTGCTTTTGTTTTTTTGTTTTATTTTGCACCGTCATGTGTAAATATAACAGCAACAGTTCGGAGCATAATTTTCATATCGTTAATAAATGAACGTGTTTTGATATACTCCATATCGTAAACGATTTTTTCCTCCGGCTTAAGGTCGTAGCCACCATTGACCTGAGCAAGGCCTGTAAGTCCGGGCGTAACAAGAAGCCTGTGCCTGAAGCCGTGAATATACTTTTCAAACTCCTCGTAGAAGCATTCTCTTTCAGGTCGGGGACCCACAAAGCTCATTGTACCTATAAAGATACACCAAAGCTGTGGAAGCTCATCCAAACGGGTTTTTCTTAAAATTTTGCCCACAGGGGTAATTCGAGGATCGTCATCGCCCTCGCTCCATTGAGCACCATTGACCTCCGAATCCTTAATCATGGTACGGAATTTGAGAATTTTGAAGGGCTTGCCGCTTTTGCCCAAACGCTCCTGAGTATATATTGCCGGACCCTCTGATGTTGCCTTGATTATGATTGCAATAATAATCATCGGAAACCACAGCACAAGAAGTGCACAGAGGGAAACGGCTATATCAATAAATCTTTTTATAACCTTGTAAACCATGCCTCCGCCAATTTTTTCGGGAGAGTCAATAAAATACTCCTTATCGGTTTCGTAAGGAATTATTACTTGGGTATTCTGTTCTGTAGGTGCATTGCTTCCGTTGGTAACAGTTGTCACACGAAAACCTCCTCTGAAATCTACAATAATACACGCTAAGCTATTCCTTATTCTAATACAGTTTTTCTTTTTTGTCAATAAAGTGTGAAT
>JAZSJL010000265.1:0-3108 GCA_045534355.1 Acutalibacteraceae bacterium | reverse complement strand
GGCGAAAAGGCAGAGCCCCTCTACGAAAGACTTACAAAATATATAAAAACCTTAGAAAGCTATAAGTTTATAGAAATCAAATAAAAAACAACCGTAGAGTTTCGTGTGTGAATCTCTACGGTTGTTCTTTATTCAATTATTATTTTAATTTGGTTTGGGCAAGTTACAACAGGCTCCTTGCCTTTTTCCATTTCACAAATAACCTTGCCAAATGGTGTGAGCAGCTCGGCTCTTGCAGAGTCTAATCCAAGTAAGGAAGGGGAGAGTGTAAGCGTTTTCATACCTGCCTCGTTTATTTCAAGACCCATCAGGGCCCTTGGTAATGAGTAAAGTGGTGTGCCACCCCAGGCGTGGCTATGGTCGAAGGCGTATGTTGGCTCAGGCGCTATAAAGCCCTCTACCAAGCCCTTTGAGCATTCCCTTACAGGCTTCTTCCAACGCTCGATAATGTCAAGGGTGTATTTATCTCTGAACCCAAGCCTGTATACAGCTTCAAGCAGGTAGTGTAGGAAATAGGGTTGGCAATCACCCGGGATTTCATCTGCCATAACCTTGTGTATAAGAGCTTTAGCAGTATCATCGTCGCAAACACCAAAATATGCTGCGAGTATGTTGGCATGCTTCAGGTAATACCTTTTAGAGGTGTTTTCGGGCATCCATTTCCAATCTGCCGATGCTTCCTCAGGTGTGTTAAGCCCCATAAAATACATACCTTTTTCTTTGTCAAAAAGTATGCTGTTTATAGCTTCCTGCACCTTTCTTTGCTTTTGTACACAGATAAGTGCATTACCTTTCTCGTTTAATATATTGAATATTTTTTCTGCAAAGCCCAAAGCACCAAAGTAAAACATATTAAGGCAGGTCTGCCCTAAGGCTTTAGGTGGGTGGTGCATAGAAATCTCATCTATAAATATCCAGTCTATAAACATATAGTCGGGTGGTGTCTCTATAATACCACCTTCACCAACGTAGCTTTCAAATCGCCTTAAAAGGAGCTCCAGGCCCTTTTGGCAGTCCTTGAGAAGATTTATATTACCTGTTGCCATATACACGTCATAAAGCATTCTGACCCATATAAGGCTATAGGTTGTGTGAAACATTCTGCCGTTTTCACGCTCAAGCATTCTGGCAGTACGCATAAGGTCAAATTCTGCAAGGCGCATATCACCAAATGAGAACATAGTCATAAGGCTTTCTATGTAGTAGTCACCTGTACAAGCCATAGGCTCGCAGTGGCGTGGGCTGTCAAGGTGGTGTGTCTGACGGCATATTTTAAGAGTATGCTTGCAGGTGTCAAGCACAGCGTTTAAATCATTATCACTTGTTACTGTTTCACACCGGTCATAAACAGGGTAGTGGGTTTCAATAAACGATACCGTAAGCTCTGCAGGGAAAGAGGCTTTGTTGTTTGCGAATATGGTGATATTACCTGCACTGTGCATATAAAAGCCTCTGTATTCGCAGTTGTCCTTTAGATAAATTTGTTCAAATGAGCCTTCCTCGTTCAACTCTCTGCATACGGCTGTTACCGATATTTCTCCCTGTGCTTGGCTTTTAATATGTAAAAAACCTGCCCATATTCTATCAAGAGATAAAATAACAATTTTTTCCTCAAAGGGTGCCAAAGAAATTTTACCGTTTTCGAAGAACAATTCATTTTCAACTCTTACAGGAATAGGCGCTGTTTCTGTGCGCCATATGTTTTCAATGCACATAGCGTTTACGTATTCATCAGGTTCGATACGATTGTCAAATGACGTAATTTGCTTATATGCACCGTTTTTTCTTGTGAGCCAGCCTTCGTCTGTGTGTATTTCCCTTTGTGTGCCATCCTCAAAAGTGAGTATAGCCGAAAGCATAAAGCCACCTCGACCTTTGGAGTATTCGCATATCTGTGAGGGTAGCATTTTTACCCTGGCAAAAAAGTTTAGAGTTGTGCTGTCGGGGAATGTTTCAGCTTCAAAGGCGTAAAAGTTTTCTCTACGTGTTTCGTTGCCAATGAAATCACCACCAACACAGGCAGGACCTGTGGCAACTATTTCGTTATTGCAAAAAAGTTGAAAAGTGCAATCACCACTGAATCTCAAAGAGGCAGAAATTATCTTGGATGAAAATTCATACTCTTTCAAAAATTCAGCAACAATAAATTCACTTTCTTTGTCATTATCAAGTGCGCT
Organism: Acutalibacteraceae bacterium; assembly: GCA_045534355.1. GTDB lineage: Bacteria > Bacillota > Clostridia > Oscillospirales > Acutalibacteraceae > DTU089. The sequence goes on along the minus strand of JAZSJL010000265.1, from coordinate 931 downwards.
GAATACATTGTGCACCTCGTTACCGTATTTGTTTGACGGAAGCCATATCCATTGCTCTGTGTGTTTCATAAAAGCACCTACCTTTCAGAATAGAATAACATAAAACAACCGTGTTTTCAACGAAATAACTTTTTGTGATTAAAAAAAACAAGAATAAGCCACTCGATTGATAAAGCACCAATGAAAGTTGACAGGTAAAAAACCGTATGATATATTTTTATTAAGGTAAAACGTATATTCAAAAGGAATTTTAATTGGTACGTGAAAGAAGGATAGCTATGATTTCCTTTAAAAATAACAATATGCTCAAGCAAGCACGTGAAGCACGATTTCAACCGAGGTTAATTATCCAGATTCTTGTGTTTCTGGCAGTTTTTGCAGTGAGCAACATCATTTCAAGCCTGATTATGATTGGGCCAACAGTAATCGGAATTTTCAAAGACCAAGAGTTTCTCGGAGCACTCAACCAAGGAGACATAGAGTCCACCGTCTCCTTAGCGATGTCCTTTATGGAAAAACCGTGGGTTGTTCTGTTATCTCTGTTCGTAACTGTTGCAACCACGCTGAGCTGTATCATTTATTGTCGCAAGATTGAACGACGTTCCTTGGCATCAATGGGCTTCCGGAAACAAGGGTGGTTTGTGCGATATCTGAAGGGCTATGCCATCGGTACCTTTATGCTGTTGCTGTGTGCACTGATCCTGTGGCTGATGGGTGATTTGGATTTTGCTCTTGTAGAAAAAATACCTGTTTTATACCTGTTGGTGTTCTTTGTGGGTTTCGTGATTCAAGGTATGTCCGAAGAAGTTCTTGTCAGGGGTTATTTTATGGTTTCCCTGAATAATAGCTGCCATACAGCAATCACCGTTGGCATCAGTTCTGTGGCGTTTGCAATAATGCATTTGGCAAATCCCGGTATAACCCTGCTTGC
>JAZSJL010000063.1:0-3675 GCA_045534355.1 Acutalibacteraceae bacterium | reverse complement strand
GATATATGCACCCTCAAAAATCTGACGACAGCCTCGTACGGAAAGACTTTCGGGATTCCTTTCATCATCAGGCTTACTGCGATTATATCCCATCATTTCAAAATGAAGTGTTTCGTTCTCGTTTACATATGGTGAGAGAAGCATTCTTTCTCTGTTAGGGTCTACTCCACCTACGTATTTTCCGTTTACCTGAACACAAATTTCTGCTGCAGTTTTAAGAGAAAACCACAGCTCCTTACCCTTGAGATGTTGGGGAATATTTACATCTGCTCTTATAAATGCTGTTCCGTCGGGAGTGAAATACATATCACCCTTTTTAAGTGGCCTGTATGTATCTGAATAGTATTCAAACTCCATTTCATTAACCTGACGGGCATCTCGAATCTGAAGATTTTCTATTTCCCATTTACTGTCATAAATATGACGTTTGAGCCAACCAAAGCGCAAATCCGTCCATTCTTCAGGACGCATTGAACGTCTGACAACCTTTATATGTGCCATATACTCACCTCATATATCCTGAAAGTACGGCTTTTTGCGTATTGCAACCACCTTAACCTGTTTTTTCAAATCTCTTTTTATTTCTTGCTCAATCCATTCTGTACAACGGTGAAGAATAAGGCACTTTGAGCATTCGCCCCTGAAAAGAAGTGTAAGCTCTCCGTTTTCCAGAGAAACAAATTCAACCCATCCACCGTCGCCTTGAAGCTTGGGCGCCAGAACATTTTCAACATAATTTTTCACGACATCGCCTCTTTCGGCTTGTTAATTATTAAAATCATATCATATAAAAAAACACTTTGCAATTACAAAAGTTGATTTTTAAAAATATTGGGTGTATAATAGTTAGCAACAACTAACTACAGGTGTTGATGTATGAAAACGAGCAAATTCAAAGTAACGGGTATGACCTGCGCAGCCTGTCAGGCAAACGTAGAAAAGGCTGCCATGAAGCTTAACGGCACAGTTAAGGCAGAGGTCAACCTGCTTTCAAACACAATGACTGTAACCTTTAATGATGCCTTGCTCACAGAGCAGGATTTTATAGAAGCTATAAACAGCATTGGATACGGAGCAGTCATTTTCACAGAAAATAAAAAAAGTAAATTAAAGTCAGAATGGCAAGAGAGAAAAGAGAGTGAAGAAAAAGATATTTCTTCGATGAAAAAGAGGCTTATTTCTTCAATTATTTTTCTTATTATCATTATGTATATTGCCATGGGGCATATGCTTGGACTCCCTCATCCCACATTTTTGCACGGTACAGAAAATGCCCTTCTAAATGCAATTGTTCAGATGCTTCTTGTAATCCCTGTAATGATAATAAATAAAAAGTTCTTTATTTCAGGGTTTAAGGGGCTCATTAAAAGAGCAGCAAATATGGACTCTCTTGTTGCCTTAGGGTCTGCAGCATCTTTCGTGTACGGTGTTTTTGCAATTATTATGATGGCTTATGCTGCTCCACGTGGTAATATAGCAGTGCTCGAAGCTTATTCTCACCAGCTTTATTTTGAGTCGTGCGCAATGATTCTAACCCTTGTTACTGTTGGTAAATTCCTTGAGGCTCGTTCAAAGGGCAAAACAAGTGATGCTCTGGGAAAGCTTGTTGCACTGGCACCAAAAACTGCAAACGTTATAAGAAACGGAAACGAAATTACAGTTGATGCAGAGGATGTAAAAGAGGGTGATACCCTTATAATCAGACCGGGTGAAAGAATTGCTGTAGACGGTACTGTTTTAAACGGTAACGGTTATGTAGACCAATCAGCAGTTACAGGCGAAAGCTTGCCTATTGAAAAAAGAGCAGGCGATGAGGTTATCTCTGCAACCCTTAATAAAAACGGAACGTTTACAATGACTGCATCAAGAGTTGGTGAAAACACAACTCTTTCTCAAATAATTCGCCTTGTTGACGAGGCAGGCTCCTCAAAAGCACCTATTGCACGCCTTGCAGATAAGGTAAGTGGAATTTTTGTGCCTACAGTTATGATTATTTCTGCAATCACCTTTGCAGTATGGCTCATATTCGGAAAAGGCTTTGAAAGCGCTCTTTCCTTTGCAGTTACTGTTCTTGTAATATCTTGCCCTTGTGCTCTCGGTCTAGCAACACCTGTTGCTATCATGACAGGAACCGGAAAAGCTGCTGAAAACGGTATTTTGATTAAATCTGCAGAGGCACTTGAAGCTCTTGGAGCTGTAGATAAAATTGTTTTAGACAAAACAGGCACCGTAACAAGTGGTGAAATGAGCGTCAGCGATATTTTTATCTACGACAAAACACTTTCTGAAAATGAATTTCTTGCAACTTGCGTTGCGCTTGAAAAAGGCAGTGAGCATCCTTTAGCAAGTGCTGTAAGAAAAAAAGGTGAAGGTCTTACCTTACCACAGGTTGAAGACTTTAAGGCGTTTGAGGGTAAAGGTATAAGTGGTGTAATAAACGGTGAGCTCTACATTTCAGGTAACGTCAGATTTTTAAAAGAAAATAATATTGATTATTCAGAAATTGAAAGTAAGATAAATGAATTTTCATCACAGGGTAAAACACCTTTAATTTTCTGTAAAGAGAATGCTATATTAGGTATCATTGCCGTTTCCGATACAATCCGTGATGACAGCATAAAAGCTATTGAACTCTTTAAAGCCCTTGGCAAAACAGTTGTTATGCTTACAGGAGATAATAAATCTGCTGCCGAGTTTATAGGCAAAAAAGCAGGAATTGACGAAATATACTCCGACCTTTTACCTGCAGATAAAGAGAAAATAATTCGCTCCCTGCAAGAAAAAGGCGAAAGAGTTGCCTTTATTGGTGACGGAATAAACGATGCACCTGCCCTTACAAGCGCAGACGTAGGCATTGCCATTGGTGCAGGAACAGATATTGCTATTGATGCAGCAGATATTGTTCTTATTAAAAGCTCTCTGTCAGACGGCGCAAAGGCAGTTGAGCTTAGCAAAGCCGTTATGAGAAATATTAAAATAAATCTTTTCTGGGCATTCTTCTACAACGTTTTGGGTATTCCGCTTGCAGCAGGTGTACTTTACCCTGCCTTTGCCCTTAGATTAACGCCTATGATTGGCTCTGCGGCAATGAGTATGAGCTCCCTTTGTGTTGTAACCAATGCATTAAGATTAAGATTTTTTAAATCAAAGCACATTAAAGCTGATAATAAAACTTCTGCTTCGAAGGAATTACCCGAAGCAGAAAAGAAAGGATGCTGTATTATGGGAAAAGTAATTAAGGTTGACGGTATGATGTGCCCACGCTGTGAGGCACACGTTGTAAAAGCACTTTCTGCAGTCGAAGGTGTTACCGAAGCTTCTGCAAGCCACGAAAAAGGCATTGCAACAGTTACCCTCTCAAAGGATGTTGCTGATGATATTTTAATCAAGGCAATTGTTGATGAAGGGTATGAGGCAAGTATATAATTACAGTTACAAAAACCAAAACATCTCTACGGAAATTAATCCGTAGAGATGTTTTGGTTTTTGTAAATATATGAATTGAGTGAAGTTTTTGCAAAAGCAAAAGTGAAGTTGTGATAAATCACAGTGAAGTTTTACACCTACAGCGTAAAGTGAAGTTAAGTTTGCCAACATAACTTGCGAAGCAAACTTCACTACGAAGTAACTTCACTCACTCTAGTGAACTTCACTTGCCGAAAGGCAAACTTAGTT
>JAZSJL010000012.1:0-3626 GCA_045534355.1 Acutalibacteraceae bacterium | reverse complement strand
CTTCAAAAGCTCGTTTATCAGCTCACGGGTATCTACCTCTATATCTGTAGAAACGTAGCAAAGCACAGTAGATGCTTCACGTACTGCCCACAAATTCAACAGCTTATTTTTTATTTTCCTGTCGTAGCTTTGCTTAAGCTCAGGACTCATAGAGCGACGCATTTCTTTTGCCTCGGCTCTCATTTTCTTTTTTATAGGGCGTATATCTATTATTTTTTCCATTGAATACCCCTGAGTATCTGAAGGGACTTTTCTTCCCCTTTGATTAATGAGCAAATTGCTGCACCAAACTCCCAGGCTAGGCCTGCGCCCTTCGCCGGAACAATAGCTCCGTCTGTAACAACGCCCTGCTCTACAACATCTGCCCCTACAAGCTCCCCTTCAAACCCGGGGAAGCAGGTTGCAGTTTTGCCATTCAAAAGACCTTTTCTGCCAAGGATAAATGGAGCTGCACATATTGCTGATATGATTTTTCCGTTTTCTGCGCAGTAGTCAATTGCACCCTGTACAAGTGGACTATTATTAAGGTTTTCTGCACCCGGCATACCACCCGGAAGGATAATACCCTCAACAGGCTCACCGAGCACAACTGCTTCTTCAGTAATATCTGCAACAACCTTTATATTGTGAGCACCGGTAATTTCCTTTGAACCTATGCCCACGGTAATTACATCTACCCCTGCTCTTCTCAGAAAATCAACAGGAGCCAATGCTTCTATTTCTTCAAAACCATTTGCTAAAAATACGTATATCATAATTCATCCTCCATAGGAGCCTATAAAACCATTTTCAAAAGGTGGTGAACCATCAAGGCTTTTCACCATACCAAGAGCCCTTCCACCGTTATTTGTCGGCCTTCTCAAAAAAATCGAGTCTGCCTTTGTTACATTAAACACACAAGCCAAAAGAGTTTTTTCGTCGCCACACAACTCCTGAATTGTGAATCTGCCGTCCACAAGCTCGACCACTGCATAGCCCTTGCCTTCAACAGTAACAGAAAAAGCATCTGCCGTTGGCTTTTGCAAAACAAAGCTTTTAAAGCCTTTTTCACCTAAAACAACTGTTGGAGTATTATTCTCCGTCAAACGTAATTCTCTGTAAAAGCCATAATCCACACCGAAGGAAAATTTCTTTTCAACAGGTGTTAAAGGAGCCTTTACAGCAACCTCATCGTAAGAAAAAGCTGCTTGATAATCTAATGCGCCATAAAGGGCGAAAAGTGATTCTTCTGCAGGTACAAGGTAAAGGTACGAAACACCTCTGTCCCTTGCCACGGTCTCAAGGAAGGACATAGTTTTTTTCATAAGACCCTTGCCCCTGTGGTCAGGGTGTGTACAAACGGCATATACGTAATACGCACTACGGTGCTCACCTCTGCAGAAAATTTCACTCTCTACAGCAAAAAGCATACTCACAGGGTGACCCTCACAGAAGGCACATATTGTATTTGTGTTTTCCTGAGTATTCTCAAAAAAGCTTTCTATTACCTGCTCCTCGTCTTTGAAAGCACTTGCCCACAAGCTTTTCAATGCAGGAATATGCTCCTCTGACGGAAAACCGATTTCATATAACCTTTGCATAATATTTTTTTATAAGTTTTTCGGGTTGATACGATGTTTTAGCCTTTCGCAAGCCCTCAACACCTGCATCATCCTCACGATTTATATATTTATAATCCTTCACAAGCAGCTCGGCAAAAAGCTTATTTACTGCTGCATATGCAGTGTGAATGGAATCATCCGCCTTTTCAAAATGAACGCAGAAGGTTTCGCCATCGCACATAGGCTCGCCCAAGCAATAGGCAACAACCTTACCCTCCACCTTTAAAACGCCACCATAGAAGCCAAGAGCAGAATAATTTTTGAAGGCACAATCTATAACCTGCCTTTCTGCCTCAAGACGCTGTGTGCTTTGATTTTCTGAAAACCACCTATGAGAAAAGGCAAGGCAATCCTGCAAATTGTTTTCATTTATAACTTCAAACACATAGCTATGGCGCCTCACAAATGAATTAACGTGATTCTTTTTTGAGTGAAGCTTTCTGCCGGAAAGGGTGGCAAGTCTTTCACTTGAATAGACGTAGTCAAAATAATCTCTTTGCTCCCTGTACACAAGGTGCTCACCAAAGAAGGCTTCAAGATGTGGTATCTGCTCCTCTGCTACACAGAAAAAGCTCAGGTCTGCACAGCGCTCCCGGGCATCAGCAGCAATTTCTGCAATGGCAGAAGCAACATCACCCTTTCCCCAAGGGAAAGCGTACGAGGTAACACCGTTGAAGGTTGCCCTCAAAAACAGAAAGCCGTTCTTCTCTGCAATTTCGGTGTGCTCGGCACTACTCCAGCTATAGAGGTTGCCAAAAGTGAAATCACACATCTGACTACAGCAGTCAGGAATATATTTCTCTATAATTACCTTATCTTCAAGCTTCAAGTGTCGTAAATCAAGCATAAATTATTTTTTTAACGCCTCCAGCACAAGAGCATATACCTTATCGTTAATAACCTCGATAGGCAATGGCTCTCCGTTTTCGGAGCATTCGATTACGCTCCAGCCATACTTCTGTGCTGCATAAAGCGCTGCCTCACGGCAAGCATTGAGAAAGCTTACGTTTGCCTCGTGAACATCTTTTTTAGATTCATCACCATTATAACGCTCTGTCATAAGGCGCTGTGACACCTCCACAGGCATATCAAGGAATATTACCTTATCAGGAGCAGGAATACCGATTTTGTTATACTCAAAATCAAAAAGCCACTCAAGGTATTCATCCCACTCTGATTTATTCAGCTTTGTCATCTGATAAAGAGCATTGGCAGGAGTATAGCGGTCAGCAAAAATCAATTTGCCCTCATTATATTCTTTACCCCACTTTTCAGTAAATGATGCATATCTGTCTGCAGCGTAGAGCACAGATGCAGCGTAGGCGTTTACGTCTCCGGCGTTTTTGCCGAAATCACCTGCAAGATACTTGCGTACAAGAATACTTGAATCGCTTTCGTAATCAGGAAGCTTTATTTGCTTAAAAGCAATACCATCCTGCCGGAGTCTTGAGCAAATAAGCTGTGTCTGCGTAGTTTTGCCACTACCATCTAAACCCTCTAAATCTACAAATATACCCATTTAAAGACATATCCTTTCTCATACCTATACAGTTTTAATGATACTATAAATTATTTACTATGTCAAATAATTACAACAAATCTTTACAAAAACTAAACTTGTTCTTAAAAAATTAAACGGCATCTGACGATGCCGTTTAAGTGTTTTAAAATCAACCATTTATTAGTTTAAGGATTTTTTCTTCAGACATAAGTCCGATTCCCTTGTCGATAAGCTGACCGTTTTTAAACACAAGAAGTGTGGGTATGCTTTCAATACCGAAGGTTACAGCAAGGGACATTTCCTCATCCACATTCACTTTACCAACCACTATTTCAGGGTGCTCCACAGCAACTTTTTCAACAATAGGAGCAATCATCTGACAAGGCCCACACCAGGTTGCCCAGAAATCAAGAAGCACAGGCTTCTCACTTTTTAATACCTTTTCTTCAAAATTTGCAGATGTAATTGTTAATTCAGCCATAATATATTCCTCTCAATCTTTAGATTTATAGTAGAGCATACAG
>JAZSJL010000358.1:0-2113 GCA_045534355.1 Acutalibacteraceae bacterium | reverse complement strand
GGGTCCTTGCTTCTTTTAGCGCACAGCATTGCTGCGCCCATAAAGAATTCATCCCAGGAAATGTAGTCATCTCTTTTTGCCATAGCGCACACTCCTTTAAATCCAAGGTACATTATACAATGATATTAATCATTTTTCAATATCATTTACTAAAATAAAGTTAAGAGTTTTTAAAATTCCAAAAAAGAACAATAAACAGAGATGTATATGGTAACATAGCAATTGCTGTCCAATTATTCTTCAATGATTTTGCAGCAAACCACAACACAGTAAACAGTGAAAGGAAAATATAAATGGAAAAGAATTATTTCAAACGAGTAGTTGGTATGTGCAAGCCCTGGCAGCTTGTGTATTGGTGGATTTTAAGGCTCCTTATGATAGGTGGTATTATTCTTCGTCTTTTTGAGGCAGACTCCTTGGGTATGTACCAGCCACTTCAGATGGTGGCAAACCTTGTGGGTATGTTTGCTTTTGAAATATTTCAGCTTTTCCCCGAAAAAACGTTATTCAGAAATTTCTCCTCTAATTTTCAGAATTTCACAATAATGAGCTTCTTCCTTGCATCCTTCGGTGGAGCATTCCTCAATTTCTACTACATCATTCCTATGTACGACAAGGTTTTGCATATGGCAGGCTGTATGGTCGGCGTGTTTATGGGCTACGAGCTTGTTTGTGCAATGCAGATTCGTGACAAGCAGACCTGCCCACCGAAAATTGTGGCACTTGCCGCTATGGGCGTTGCCTTTGCCTTTGCAACAGGCTGGGAGATTTTTGAGTTCAGCTTCGACCAATGGTTTGGTGGCGATGCACAGCATTGGGATCTTCAAAAGGCTATCGAGGAAGCAGGTGGGCTTGAAAATGTATTTATGCTTATTCCTCTTGAGCCGGAGCGTCTTGAAGCTCGTTTTGCTCTTATGGACACAATGGCAGATACAATTCTCAACGCAATCGGTGCTGTTTTAATGTACATTATATTGAAAATACACCCATACAGACACAAAGGTGACAACAATATTAACAAATTAATAACAGAGGAATTGGACAAAAATACCAAAGAAGCATCTGTTATATAAATATGTATTGATTATTGAGAAAAAAGGCTATATAATTATGCTGTATAATTAAAAGGAGGAGTATCCTATGTCTAAAAAGATATTGGCAGTTTTGCTGTCACTTATCCTTGCTTTATCAATAGTAGCTGTTCCTGTTGGCGCTGCAGACATTCAGTTCGCAACTGCAGACATCAGCATTGAGAACATTTTTAACGTTATTCTTGATAAGCTCATTTCTGTAATACTTAAATATCTCAATATGTTTTGGCCCGGCTATGAGGCTGATTGGGACACTGCTGAAAGCTATGTTCCCGAGTACTTCTACGAGGGCGATAAAGCATTTGACGATGCACCGGCAGCCGGCGCAGAGTGGAGCGTTGGTTATGCAAGCGCATCACTCCTTGAAGGCATTGCTCCAATGAACGGAGATTTCTACCTTGCAGGTTCTCTTGAGCCGATTGCAGGTCGTGTTCCTTCAAAGATTGATGATGACCAGAGAGTTCGTGTATACGCAATCTCCGATGGTGACGGTGTAATGGTTCACGCTGTTATCGACGGCTTCGGTCTTTCAAGAGGTAACGTTCAGATTATCCGTGAAAGATTTGAGGAGTTTGCAAAAGCAAACAATGTTACTAACGTTCAGGTTTCTGTTCTTCACCAGCACTCCTGTATCGATACCTTAGGTATGAACGTTCCTCTTGCACAGGCACTTATTTTCAATACAGGCAATGCTGCAACAGGCGGTCTCCTTAACGGCATGAAGGTTGAGCTTAACAAAGAGTTTATGGAAAACCTCTTCAACAAAACAGTATTCTCAATGAAGAAGGCTGTTGTTAACATGAAGGAAGGTAAGCTCTACTACGGCACAACAGATATTTCTGATTATATCAGAGATAAGCGTGACCCACAGGCCTTCGACGGCAACATTCACAGACTTCGCTTTGCTCCGAATGACGACTCTGCAGAAACATGGATTGTTGAAGCAGGCATTCACCTTATGAGCTATGGCGCAGGTGGCGATATCCTTTCAGAAGTCGGATCGTAGCCATGTCGTTCTGTGA
>JAZSJL010000130.1:0-3699 GCA_045534355.1 Acutalibacteraceae bacterium | reverse complement strand
GGTGGGATATTCTCGACGCAAGCAGCGTCGTTTTGCCAAAGGCAAAAACTCTGTTCTAATCGTACCGAAGGTGCAACCTTGTGAAAAAGGTTGCATCTACGATGCAATTCGAATAAAGGTTTTCACTTCGGTGAAAATGTTGCTACGCAACAAAGAACCTTCCGTCTTTTGACATACAAGTATGTCAAAATCCACCTTCCTTCGAAGGAAGGCAAGCAGACCAATCAGACGATAAGAAAGGGTACGGTTTTTATCTTATTTTATAATTTTAAAAAACATAAAGAAATCCCCGTAACTCAATGTTACGGGGATTTTCTTTAAACTCATTAAGTTAAAAATTAGTTTGACTTGCTGAGCTTACGAACAAGCTGTGACTTCTTGTGAGCAGCATTGTTCTTGTGAAGAAGACCTTTTGCTGCAGCCTGGTCAAGCTTCTTAACAGCAACCTTAACGAGTTCAGCCTTGTTAGCATCACCGGCTTCGATAGCTGCATTAGCTTTTTTAATAGCAGTTTTGAGAGCAGAGTTAGTAGCCTTGTTTCTTGCAGCCTTTGTTGCGTTAACAACAACTCTCTTCTTTGCAGATTTAATATTTGGCATTTACGGGGCACCTCCTTTTTTCGTTCATACATTCACATATAGTACCACAAATGGTTTTTAATTGCAATAGATTTTTAAATAAATTATTAACTTTTTGCTATTTATTTACCGAATTTTTTATTGTATGCATCAATAGCTTCTTCAATAATTGCAACAGCATCGAGCACACCCTTGACCTCGTCTATAGCAGTCTCCTTGCTTTCCAGTGTTTTGTATACAGAGAAGAAGTGCTTCATCTCGTCAAAAACGTGGGGTGGAAGCTGACTGATGTCTTTATAGGTGTTGTATGTAGGGTCGTTAAACGGTATAGAAATAATCTTATCGTCGGCAGCGCCGTTGTCAAGCATTGTAATAACGCCGATAGGGTAGCACTCAACAATAGCCATCGGTTCAATTTTTTCAGAGCACAAAACAAGTACGTCGAGAGGGTCGTTATCCTTTGCATATGTTCTTGGAATAAATCCATAGTTTGCAGGGTAGTGTGTAGAGGTGTAAAGCACACGGTCAAGTCTTAAAAGACCTGTTTCCTTATCCAGCTCATATTTCATTTTGCTTCCCTTGCTGATTTCTATTACCGCAGCATAAGATGAACGAGAGATTCTGTCGGGGTTAATATCGTGCCAAATATTCATTTTCTTTTCTCCTTATAATCAAAAAGACTTGTATAAACGTTAAAAATTTTATTTTTAAACTCTGGTTTAAAACAATCAATCCTCAAAAAGTCTATGTTTTTACGATTCATATTATAAAACTTTCTTTCGTAAAAATCAACATATTTTTTTGCGGTTTGTTGTTAAAAATAACAAAATGTTGCTTTTGGGATGTAAGTGTTTTTTCCTTGATTTGTTATTGCTATAAAATTAGCTTTGTGGTATAATTTATAGGATTTTGAATTACAAGGTGATTAAATGTCAGGTCAATTAAACGTAGCACCCGAAAGAGTTTTTTATTATTTCGGTGAAATATGCAAAATTCCTCACGGCTCAGGTAATATGTCGCAGATAGCATCCTTTTGTGAGGAATTTGCTAAAGAGCATTGTTTGAAATATATAAGAGATGAGCACGATAATATAGTTATTTTCAAGGCTGCCTCAAAAGGTAAAGAGGGCACAGAACCTATTATTTTGCAGGGTCATATGGATATGGTCTGCCAGAAGGCAGAGGGCTGTGCAACAGATTTTTTGAAAGACAGCATAGAACCGTATATTGATGGCGATTTTGTTAAGGCAAAGGGCACAACCCTTGGTGCCGACAATGGTATTGCAGTTGCTATGATTCTTGCAATTCTTGAAAGTGATGAATACAAGCACCCACCAATAGAAGCAGTTCTCACAGTTGACGAGGAAATTGGTCTTTTAGGAGCAGGTAAGCTGGATTGCTCACCACTTAAAGCCAAAAGAATGATTAATATTGATTCCGAGGAAGAGGAAAATGTTACAGTTTCCTGTGCAGGTGGCAGAGATTTCCGTGCAAGGGTTAGCTTTGAAAAAGAGGATGTTACGGGAGAAAGACTTCTCATAACGCTTAAGGGCTTACAAGGTGGTCACTCCGGTGTTGAAATTCACAAGGGCAGAGTAAGTGCAAACATTCTTGCAGGTAGGTTTTTGAATCTCTTTGCAGATGATAATAACTTGCACCTGGTTTCCGTCAACGGTGGCGATAAGGTTAATGCAATCACGAACCTTAGCAGAATTGAGGTTGTGGCAGAAAACAAGGCTGAATTTATTAAAAAAGCCAATGAATACCTTGAAGCCATTAAAGAAGAGCTTTCTTCAAGGGAAAAGGATTTTTATTATACAATTGAGGAGTTCGGCTTTGGTGATCACAGCGTAATAAAAAATAACTTTAAGAAAACAATAGCTTCATTACTTGCCTGTTCACCACAGGGTGTAATGGCTATGAGTGCTGAAATAGAAGGTCTTGTAGAAACCTCAATGAATTTGGGTATACTTAAAACAGAGTCAGAATATTTCGAGCTTCACTATTCATTCCGTAGCAATAAAAAATCTGCAATAGATAATCTTGAAAACAAAATGAGAGCGCTCTACAGCTTTGTGCCGGATTGTAATATCTACGTCTATGGCAGTTATCCTGCCTGGAGCTATAAGGCAGACTCTCCTTTGAGGGATATTTATTGTGAGTGCTATAAGAAGCAGTATTCAAGGTACCCTAAAATCGAAGCAATTCACGCAGGTCTTGAGTGTGGTGTGTTTTCGTCGAAAATAGAGGACTTGGATTGCATATCAATTGGTCCCGATATGATGGATGTGCACACGTTTAATGAAAAATTAAGTATAAAATCTACTGAAAATATATTTAAAGTATTAGTTTCGGTTTTAGAAAAATGTGAGTAATTATTTATTGACTACCAAGTGGTTGTTTGATATAATAAATCGGTTTTGAGTGAGAGGGTATATCTCAACGCTTACTTTAAAAAGAAGGTCTGCATTATTTTGCAGAGGTTAGGAGAATTTATGGACAAGAAAAATGATTTTAAGCCCTATGTTCCGGCAGAAAAAATCACACCTGAGCTTACGGCAGCTTCAATCGTTATGGGTATAATTTTGGCTGTTGTGTTTGGTGCTGCCAATGCATACTTAGGCTTGCGAGTTGGTATGACTGTTTCTGCTTCAATTCCTGCAGCAGTTGTAGCAATGGGTGTTTTCCGTATTATTTTACGCAGAAACTCAGTTCTCGAAAGCAACGTTGTTCAAACAACAGGCTCTGCAGGTGAATCTCTTGCAGCAGGTGCTATATTCACACTTCCTGCATTGTTCTTGTGGGCTGCAGAGGGCAAAATGGACAAGCCTGATATACTTGAGCTTACAAGCATTGCTTTAGTAGGTGGTCTTTTAGGCGTGTTCTTTATGATTCCTTTAAGAAATGCACTTATCGTAAAAGAGCACGGCACACTCCCATATCCGGAGGGAACAGCCTGTGCAGAGGTTTTACTCGCAGGCGAAAATGGTGGTGCAAATGCATCAAAGGTTTTTGCAGGTATGGGCTTTGCAGCATTATTTAAGTTCATTATAGATGGTCTTAAGCTTGTTGCAGGTGAAATTTCTTTAAAAATCAAAGGCTTTTCAGGTGAAATCGGTAC
>JAZSJL010000091.1:0-2079 GCA_045534355.1 Acutalibacteraceae bacterium | reverse complement strand
GTAAGCTCATCAATATCCGGCATAACGATTCCGTAGCCTGTTGCTTCTACTTCTTCAAGAGCATTTTTAACTCTGTCGTACTTCTTTTTAATTAGTGAAAGTTCATCCAGCATAAGCATAAGCTGTTCTTCATTTTCTATGTGAAGCTCTGTTTTTTCTTCAATGATTTTATAAATCAGGCTATTGGAAAGTGATACGTTTACTGTTGCACAGCCACAGCCTAAATCCATAGAAGAAATAACCGAAGAAACAACGTTTTCGTTTTCATCTAAAATCGAAATAATTTTAGAAACGTCACCCACACAGCAAACGTCTGCAACGGATGTTTTTACGCTTTGCATAAGGGAAGCACGAAGCCAATGCTCTCTGCCAAGTGTTTTAACCCATTCAGGAAGATTTACGCTGATTTCACTCACAGGGAAGCGATAAAGCACGGTACCGAGTATCTTCTTAATCAGGCTTTCATCCATTTCAGCGCAATTCACAGGTATTGCCGGAACGCTGTATTTTGCCGACAGCGACTCGGCAAGGGCTAAAGCCTGTGCAGTCTCCGGTGAGGTTGTGTTGAGAACAATCACAAATGGCTTGTTGATAGCCTTTAATTCGGCAACTACCCTTTCCTCTGCCTCCTCATACTCATAACGAGGAATATCACTTATCGTACCGTCTGTAGTAATCAAAAGACCAATAGTAGAGTGCTCTGTTATTACCTTTTGTGTACCGATTTCCGCTGCCATATTAAATGGAATTTCGTGCTCATACCAGGGAGTTTTGACCATTCGTGGCTTATCCTCCTCAATATAACCCAAGGAGCTTGGTACAATATAGCCTACACAGTCAATCAAACGCACATTAAGTCCTGCATTATCAGGCAATTGTATTTGCACAGCCTCCTCGGGAATAAATTTAGGCTCGGTTGTCATAATAGTTCTGCCTGCAGCAGATTGAGGAAGCTCATCCATAGCCCTTTCACGCTTGTAGCTGCTTTCAATATTAGGAATTACAAGAGTATCCATAAAGCGCTTTATAAACGTTGATTTACCTGTTCTTACGGGACCTACAACACCTATGTATATATCTCCCCCCGTACGGGCTTCTATATCCTTGTAAATACTTGCTTCTGTCATAAATATACCTCCATAAGCTTGTAAAATGTTTCACAAATACATATGAGTTGCATATTCAATTTATGACTGGTATTAAAACCTCTTGATTTCACAATAAAAAACTGCATAAAACGCACTTGGTTTGACAAGATTAATAAAATGTATTATAATATTAAAATATTGTTAGAGGAGTGAATATCTTGTTACTCAGCTTTTTACCATACTATGATGTTATGGATACCTTATACGGATTCCTTGACACATTCAGAATTTCCAGCGTATTCCCCTATTTTCTTGCCCTGGTTACAGCAACCGTTTGTGGTGCTGCAATAGGTGTTGAAAGAACGCTCCGTCAAAAAGAAGCAGGTATCAGAACACATATAATCGTTGCCATGGGCTCTGCTCTCATAATGATTGTAAGTAAATACGGATTTTTTGATATTGTTAATATGCAGGGCATTGAAGGAAACATCAATCTTGATGGTGCACGACTTGCTGCGCAGGTTGTTACAGGTATATCCTTCCTTGGTGCAGGTATCATTGTTTATAAAGGAACCGTGAAGGGGCTTACAACTGCTGCAGGTGTATGGACAACGGCAGGTATCGGTCTTGCTGCAGGTGCAGGAATGTACGGTATTGCCGTTTATGCAACGCTTATTATTCTTGTTGTACAGATTGTTATACACAGAATTCTCCCTGTTGAAAATACAAGCACAACCTCACTGAGTATGAAGCTTGTTGATGACCCGGAGGCTATTGAAAATATAACAAACATACTCAAGGATCATAATTTTGAAATTCTTTCAAACAGTATTGAAAAGAAAAACGAAAAGCTCAGCTGTTTGTTTGTTATAAAAACAAAAGGACACATTAACCCTGACGATATCGGTATACTTTTTACCGACAACGAATACGTAATTTCAATCTCTGTTTGATTTTTAAATTATTTATTAGTTAATACTAACCATTTAAC
>JAZSJL010000114.1:0-12161 GCA_045534355.1 Acutalibacteraceae bacterium | reverse complement strand
GAGAAAGCACAAGAGCAATGCAAGCGATTGATAAAGCAATGCTTATAATGCTTAAAATTACAATTAAAAATTCCATATAACCTTTCTTTAAAGCTGTTATCTGTTTGCTGTTTGCTAACTGCTAATTGATAACTGCTAATTGCTAATCAAGCTATGCGCCAAATATACTCTGCAGCTTAATTTTCGAGATTTGGATGCAGAGCGAAGCCTTGAAACCGAAGCTGTATACAGATACAGCGAGGGGGCGAGGCAAAGCTATGCGCCAAATATCGGAAATTATTAGTTATCTTCCCAGTTGCGAGAGCGCTCTACAGCCTTATGCCATCCCCTCAACATCTTTTCACGGGAATCATTGTCTATAAGTGGAACGAAAACTCTGTCCACCTCACGAACCTTCTCTATTTCGTCGAAATCCTTCCAGAAGCCAACTGCAAGACCTGCCATATAAGCAGCGCCAAGAGCTGTAGTTTCTACAAGCTTTGGTCTGTTTACCTTTGTAGAGGAAAGGTTTGACTGAATCTGAAGAAGAATATTACTTACAGATGCACCACCATCAACACGAAGCTCGCTCATAATGATATTGCTGTCTTTAGACATTGCTTCGCAAAGGTCTGCAACCTGATATGCAATACTTTCAAGCACAGCACGAGCAAAATGCGCACGATTTGCACCTCGTGTAAGTCCCACAATACAGCCACGAGCATACATATCCCAATATGGCGCACCAAGACCTGTAAAGGCAGGCACAAGGTAAACACCATTGGAGTCTTTTACTGATTCTGCAAGGAAATCACATTCGCTTGGCTCTGAAATCATACGCAGCTCATCACGAAGCCACTTTATAACAGACCCTGCGTTGAATGCACTACCCTCAAGGTTATAGGTGATTTTTCCGTTAATACCCCAGGCAATACCCTCAATAAGGTTATTTTTTGAACGTGGTCTTTTATCACCTGTGTTCATAAGCAGGAAGCAGCCTGTACCATAGGTGTTCTTTGCCTGGCCGGCGTTAAAGCAAGCCTGACCGAAAAGAGCTGCCTGCTGGTCACCGATGGCACCTGAAATAGGAATACCTGCAAGCTCCTTAAGGCCCGGTAAATCCTCGGATACGTAGCCGTAAACCCGGCTTGACTCACACACCTCCGGAAGGATGCTCATAGGAATACCCAAGGCATTGCAAAGGTATTCATCCCAGCAAAGCTTTTCAATATCAAAAAGCATTGTACGTGCAGCGTTTGAATAGTCGGTTACGTGAACCTGCTTATTTGTAAGGTTCCATATAAGCCAGGTTTCTACAGTACCGAAAAGGAGCTTATTTTCTGCTGCAAGTGTACGTGCTTCAGGAACGTTATCAAGAATCCACTTGATTTTTGTTGCGCTGAAGTAAGCATCTACAAGAAGTCCTGTGTGCTCCTTAACGTAGTCATCCAGCCCCTGTGCCTTAAGCTTCTCGCAAATAGGTGCAGTTCTGCGACATTGCCATACAATTGCATTGTAAACAGGCTTACCTGTTTCCTTATCCCAAAGAATTGTGGTTTCACGCTGGTTTGTAATACCAATAGCTGCAATATCCTTTGGGTTTATTCTGCCATTCATAATAGCAACAGAAAGTGAACGAAGCTGTGAATCTAAAATTTCGTATGGATTGTGCTCCACCCAGCCCGATTTAGGATATATCTGCTCAAACTCAAACTGTGCCTTGGACACAATTCTGCCCTTTTTATCAAAAACAATTGTTCTTGAAGAGGTTGTGCCCTGGTCTAAAGCGAGAACATATTTTTTCATAACAAATACTCCTTTTTGCTCCTTTAAGCCTTACTGCTGTGACAATTTATCGGTATTTTCATAAACAACACTTATAGCTGTTTTGTATTCAATATTACTGAGCTCTGCAGAGAGAATTCCACCCTTCAAGCCCATAGTTGAGTTTGCTATTTTTGTTTCGGTTGTATATGAGGTTACGTATTTTATAAACTCACCATCAGTTGTATCAATAACAAGAGTGAGCAAACAGTTTTTAATGCTCTTGCGAGTTGAATCTCCACCACCACTCGCACCAAAAATATTGCCGACAATAGTATTCATATTTTCCTGAAGGATTTTAGCGCTAAGCACGTCGCCTATTGCTGTATGGCCAATGCTGTCAAGGTCACAGTCCGGGAGAGCAATTTCAATTGTGAGTGTTTGTGCCTCCTTATCCTCTACACACCTTACACCTAAAGCCTCGTCTGCAGAAAGCTTTGAAACATAGCTTTCTGTTTCAACAGACATTGCATTGTCGCAATTTTCACCCTTTAAGCTTGTAAGCTTATGTTCAGGCTCTGATTCCTTTACAAGCATACTTTCTATCATAGCTGTTACGCTTTCTGCACTTTCACCTATAGAGAAGCCGGAAAGCTTAACATCCTGAATTTTAAAACCCTTCACCTCTGCAGTTTCGTATCTGTCAAAGCCAAGCTTCTCAGACTTGATTGCATTTACCGTAACGTTAAATGCTTCAACTGCAACAGCCGGATCTGCAAATACTCCTCCACCATCGAAGCCCGAAAACTCACCTGCGGGCTGAATTGTAGCAATATCAGCGCAGCTACGCAAAATCTGACGTGCATCGTAGATTGTGATTTCACCGTCGGAGTTAATATCGCAGCGCTTGAATACATTTTCATCGGTTATTGAGTCTAACAGAGCACACACCTTAAGCACAGCTATAGCATCGCTTGTGGTAACTCCGTTTTTGCCATCAAAATCGCCGTAGACGATAGTTGTATCAACCAAAGCTGATGCTGAAAACGATACTGCAAAAAGAGAAAACACTAACGCAGTAACAAGGAAAACACTTATTAATTTCTTAAACATAGCTTATCAACCTCACTTTATTGCTTCTAAAATATCTTTTACTGAATCGAGAATATAATCAGGCTTAACATCTGATTTCTTGTAATCCTCCATGGTTGTTTCACCTGAAAGCACAAGTATTGAAGTAACACCTGCATTAATACCTGTTTTAACGTCTGTGTAAATTCTGTCGCCCACCATTGCAATGTTTTCGTATGGCACACCCTGTGCAGAAGCAATAATATCAATCATTGTTCTGTCAGGCTTACCTAAAAACCTTGGCCTTCTGTGAACAGCCTCTTCAATCATATTTGCAAAGGAGCCACAATCAGGAAGGTACCTGCCCCCCTCTATAGGACAAACCATATCAATATTTGTAGCGTAGTAATCTGCACCAACATCTAAAAGGTTGCAAACAGTTGTGATTTTTTTATAATCAAGCTCTGTATCGTAGCCTAAAAGAACCGTATCTGCATTTTCTCCTGTCGGATCAACACAAACGTCGTAGTTGGAGAGCTCTGCTACCAGAGATTTTGTGCCACACACAAAAACCTTGCTTCCTTTTTTGTGTTGCTCAAGAAACATACCTGCTGCCATACCCGACGTGAAAACGTTTTCCTCTTCACAAGGGAAGCCCAGCTTTCTCATTTTTTCAACGTAATCAAGCTTGCTTTTCGAGGAGTTATTTGTAAGGAAAATGAAGTTTTTTCCCTGCTCCTTCAATGTGAAAAGGAACTCCTTTGCACCCTCAATAGGATCGTAGCCTAAATTGACTGTTCCATCCATATCCAGCAAAAATAACGTAATATCTTTTAAATCTGCCATAGTTTTACCTTCCGTAAAGTCTGTTTAAGTAATTGTATTTCTTAACGTCTATAAGCCCCAGCTGCTCCTTTGTAATTCTGTAGAGCCAGTTGCCCTCTGCCCTTCCGGGTACGTTAAGACGAGTATCGTTACCATAGCCGAGTAAATCCTGTACAGGGAAAATTGTAAGTCCTGCATTACTTGCCAGTATAGCTTTAATGATTGCCTGACAGCCCTGCTCATTCCAGCTTTCGGGATTGCAGGAGCAGTAGTTCATTACATCCACCTTTATATCTGCAGGGGTTTCCCACAGGTAGCCTAAAAGAGTGTTGTTGTCGTGTGTGCCTGAATATGCAACGCAATTATTAATATAGTTATGAGGCTTGTGTGGTGTTTCACCACCTAAAAAGCCGAATTGGAAAACACGCATACCGGGGAAGCCACTTTCCTCAACAAGCTCTATAACCTCTTTTGTAATATCGCCTAAATCCTCTGCAATAATAAGCTTATCTCCTGCAACTGATTTTATTGCGTTAATAAGCTTCATGCCGGGACCCTTTACCCATTTGCCGTTACGTGCTGTTTTTTCTGTGCCGGGTACTGCCCAGAAGCTCTCAAATGCTCTGAAGTGGTCAATTCGCACACCGTCGAAAAGCTGAAGGGATGCTGAAATTCTATCCTTCCACCAGGAGAAATTCTCCTTCTCCATTGCAGACCAATCATAGAGAGGGTTGCCCCAAAGCTGACCATCCTCTGCAAAATAGTCGGTTGGTACACCTGCAACGTCTGTAAGACGATTGTTGTCATCCATAAGAAACAGGTGCTTGTTAAAATACACGTCGGAGGAGTCGAAGGAAACATAAATAGGAATATCGCCTATAATTTTTATTCCCTTGCTGTTTGCATATGCTTTTATTTCGCTCCACTGTGTAAAAAATTCGTACTGAATAAAGCGCCAGGCGAACTCAACTTCTTCGCTGTAAGCCTCCTCCTGCCACAATGTCCACTCACGGTCATTGTTAGCCTGCTTGAGCGCCATAAATTTACAAAAATCAGAAAGATGCTTGTTGTGAGAAATAAAGCTGTTTATTTTCTCTTTAAGTGATTTATCAACTCTTTTGGAAGCTTGTGCAAGAAGATAAAATCTTTCCGTGCTTAATCTGTCAAACTCGCAGGAATAAGGAGTTTTCTGTTTTGCTTGCTCAAGCTCTGCGCCTGTAATTAAGCCCTGGTTATGCAAGGCTTTAAGGTCAACGAAATACGGATTACCACCAAAGGTGGAATATGATTTATAAGGTGAATTACACTCATCCACAAGCCCGAAGGGAAGCACCTGCCAAAAGGAGAAGCCACCCTCTGCAAGGAAATCTACAAACTGCTTTGCTTCTTCACCGAAGCTACCACAGGAGTACTCTCCCCAAAGGGATGAAACGTGCAAAAGCACACCACTTTTTCTATCCAAAAATAAACACTCCATAAAGACAATTATACATAATATATTTTAACATATACACTATTACATTGTAAATAGATAAACCGACAAAACCACCGGTCTATTTATGTGGAGAATGACAAAAACCTACCATTATACAAAGCATAATGGTAGGTTTTGTGTTTAAAAATCAAACTGAAAGAACTGTTCTTTTTCCGTTCTGGATAAGACCAATCATCCAGCAGTCGAGAGCATCAATATAGCCATCCTTACAAACATCGTTTGCAATAAAGAAGTAGTTTTGTCCCTCTTCGTATGAAGCGGCACCAATACCAACATCTTCTGATTTTTCAAAGTCCTCTGCATCAACGTCACCGTCACCATCAACGTCACCGTAGATGATTATTGTTTTGGTTTCATAGATAACGCCTGTATACTTTGATTTAAGAGTAATTGTGGAGCCGGTACCAACAAGCGCTTCACTTTCAAGCCCAACGCCTGTATAGTGCTTACCCTCAACAACAAGCTCATCATTCTGAAGCTCTGCTTTAAGCTGAGAAACAGTTGTGTTTTTATCTGCGCCTGATACATACTCCTCGCCAAAGGAAAGTGTGCTGTCCTCATTTGCAACAAGCTTTTTAAGCTCCTGTGCAACCTCAAGAGTAAAGTCACCTGTGAGCTTTGTTTCGTCTGTAACAAGCTCTCCGTTATTAATCCAACCAATGTAAGCTGTTGTGTCTGTATCCTCAGGGAGTGCAGGTGCATCAATTGAGCCGAAGGTTGCACCGTTAACGTATTCAACTGTTGATATTGCTTCGCCATTGGAGTCAACAAATGTTATTGTATAAATCTTCTTATTTTCAAGCTCTGTCTTAAGGTTTTCAAGGCTTGCAAATGCATCATCAACCTTGCTTTGCTCATCTGCAGAAAGGTCTTTGTCAAGAGCTGTATCAACATCTGCTACAGCATCCTTAAATGCATTAAATGCATCCTCATCATAGATTGGATTACCGTTGCCGTCGTCATTTACAATGCTGTCTGCCTCTGCCTTTGCATTGTTGTAATCTGTGTAATCAGCTTTTTCTTCTGCACTGTTGATTACATCTTTAAGACCTGATGTGATTTCATCAAGTGCACCCTGTTCTGATGCAGGAAGGTCTTTATCTGTACCTGCAACAATGTTGTCAAGGGCATCCTGTGCATTCTTAACAGTTTCGTCTGTGTATGTTCCTTCAGGAGCATTTACGATTTCTTCAAGCTCTTCAACAGCTTTATCAAATTCTGTGTAATCTGCCTTTTCTTCTGCGCTGTTGATTACATCCTTAAGACCTGATGTTATTTCATCAAGTGCATCCTGTTCTGATGCAGGAAGTAATGCTTGCTGCGGTGGGGCTTCGCGATCACGAGCTCCCTGTGCATTCTTAACAGATTCGTCTGTGTATGTTCCTTCAGGAGCATTTACGATTTCTTCAAGCTCTTCTACAGCCTTATTGAATTCTGTGTAATCAGCCTTTTCTTCTGCGCTGTTGATTACATCCTTAAGTCCTGATGTAATTTCATCAAGTGCACCCTGCTCTGATGCAGGAAGGTCTTTGTCTGTACCTGCAACAACGTTATCAAGGGCAGCCTGTGCATTCTTAACAGTTTCGTCTGTGTATGTACCATCTTCTGCATTCACGATGTTTTCAAGCTCTTCTACAGCCTTGTCGAATTCTGTATAATCAGCTTTTTCTTCTGCGCTGTTGGTTACATCCTTACGTCCTGATGTAATTTCATCAAGTGCATCCTGCTCTGATGCAGGAAGGTCTTTATCTGTACCTGCAACAACGTTATCAAGGGCATCCTGTGCATTCTTAACAGTTTCGTCTGTGTATGTTCCTTCCGGAGCATTTACGATTTCTTCAAGCTCTTCAACAGCTTTATCAAATTCTGTATAATCAGCTTTTTCTTCTGCGCTGTTTACTGCGCTGTTAATAATAGCTGTTACACTGTCAACTGTTGCTTGATCGTTTGAAGCAAGGTCTTTGTTGAGTGCATCTGCTGCCTCTTTTGCTGCAGCTACAGCTTCCATTGTATCTTCTATGTATGTGCCTGCAGGAGCATCAAGAATCTCATCCAGCTTCTCGACAGCTGAATTGAACGCTGAATAATCTGCCTTTGTCTGAAGCACCTCTGAAGCATTTACCAGCTTTGCAAATTCAGCATTGATCTGTTCCTGTGTATAGTAGCCTTTACCGTTAACAATATCTATATTTACGCCGTTCTCACCGTTAATAATTTTATCGGCATCAGCAAAGGAAGCATCTGTATAAGTACCATCGTTTCCTGCTTTAAGGAAATCTGTATAACTGTAGTACGTTGAACGCAATTCTCTTGCATCGGAAATATTAAGCGTTACAGGAATATGTGCGTGGTGGTGAGTTGTTACACCTGTAGCATTGTCTGTTTCAGACCAGGCAAGTCTGAGAACATAGGTATGGCTTCTTGCTTTTGTTGTTGTATCGCCACCACCAACAGAAGCATAAATATACTCAGCAGAAGCAGAGGATTCCTCTGTTGTAAGTATTGTTGAAGCGTTAATAATACCACCTGTTGAAAGGGGAACACCTGCAGTGTTCTGCCATCTTGTAAAGTGAGCCATATCACCGTTGGCATCAGCTGAATACATTTCAACGCCTGTAACAACATCATATTGAATATTTTCGTAACAGAAAAGGTTTTCTGCCTGGTTAACAGAAACACTTTCGCTGTTGTAGCAATTTTCTTTCGAATCAAGAGAATCAATTTCGCCCTTATCAAGAGATGAAATCTTAAGAGAATCTAAAGTAACTGTATAGTTTGCATCAGCACTGCTGATTGTAAGATTGGTTTTAATTGAGAGCTTTTCGTCATTAAGAGTTTGTGTAAAGTTATATTCAGGTGCTTTAACAGAGAATTTAATTACACCGTTTGTGTATTCGCCTGTAATAGAATCCTGTGTGAAAGCCTCGCCTGTGCTGTCAGGGTCGGTTATTGAGCCACCTGTAAGCTTAAGATAGGCATCGAGGAGGGTGTTGCAAGCTTCATCAACTGCACCCTGCTGACTTACACCAAGGTCAAGTGGAAGTGTAGATTTAACAGACTCCACAACTGCCACAAACTCTGCGTAAGCATCGCCTGTGAACTGAACAGGATTCATTGAATGGCAAATATCAATGTATTGATTATATGTAGTATAATCAGCTCTTGCTTCTGCATTATCTGCAACAGAATTAAGGCCTGCTGTAACGCTTGCAATTAATTCACGGTTTGCGACACTGTCAATAAGATTTCTGTCTAAAGCATCTGCTGCATCCTTTGCAGCCTGTGCAGCTGCAAGTGTTGCGCCTGAATAAGTATTTGGATTTGCAAGAATTTCTTCAACTCTCTGATATGCTTCCCCGAGACCTGAATAATCAGCATCTCTGTCATTTAATGTTGTAATAGCTTCAAAGTGCTTATCAACCACATCCTGGGTATAGTACTTTGTTCCGTTAATCATATTCTCCGGAACAGAATTAACGATGTCCTCAAGAGTTTCTATGTATCTCTCTGAATACTCACCCGGATTTTCAAGAGTAGCCAAAGCATCGTTGTATGCTTCAACAAGAGGACGGGCGTCTGTAATATTAATAGTAGTAGTATATGTTGTAGTATTGTAGTGGTTTACTGTAACAATAATCCACTGTGTCCAGTTAACGTAGAGCGTCTGGTTGTATGTATATGTCCTTGCGCCTGATTCATCTGCTGACAAGCCAACAAATGAAAGACCGTTTTTGAAGTAGTACGTTGTTCTTTCCTGGAAACCACCATAGTTGGGATCGATTACGCCGTCAGTAATTGCTTCAACATCTGCCTTTGGGTTACCGTTTGCATCAACCTCATACCAGTTTGTGAAAATTGTCTGGTTTGTCTTTGTGCCCGAGAAAGCACCTGAAGTTAATTCAGGAACTGTTGTAACACAATCCGTGGTTAAACGGGATAAAAATGATGCTGTATTACTGTCGGTAGTATCCAAGGTAATGTAGAACATTCTGTTTGAAGATTTACTGCCACGACTCATTGTCCAATCCTGTGTGAATGCGAGTATCTGATCATCTTCAACCTGAATGAAATTGAATTCGTTTGAGACTACAGGGGTTAAGTCCTCAATCTCTGATGTAGCTGATGAGCCTGAACCCGGGAACTCAATTACAAGAAGATTTTTTGCATCCTTCAGTGCCTGTGTTGCCCCATCAATAAACTCCTGCTGAGAAGCATCAAGATTTTTAGGTACACCTGCATTTATTGACTCAATTTGTTCACGGTATGCATTGTAGCTTCTTATTGAATAGGTTCCATCGTTTGCGAATGCTCTTGACTCTGCAAGAACTCTGTTAAACTCTGAGTAGTCAGCACAATTTTCAGGGATACTTGTAAGTGTTTCTGTGAAGTAGTTTACAATGCTCTGGGTATACCGTACAGAAAGATTCTTAAGCTCTGCCGGTATATCATCAAGTGCCGACTGAACAGCAGAAACATACGCTGCAGAATAGCCCTGAGGATTTGCAACAATCGCTTCCTTCTCAGCAAGCTCCTTTACAAAAGCACGGGCATCTACAACAGTAATTGTTGTTTTTATTCTGAAATCCATTGAAGCAGAGCTGTCATCGCTCACCCAATCCCAGGTAAGTCTTTCATAATAACCGGTGTTTATCTGACCTGTTACCCCTGCAGAATGGCCTTTGAATATAACACTATGTTCCCAGCTGTAATTCTTATGGCTACCGTTTAAATCCCAGCCGGAAGCTTCAATGTTAACGTCACCTGTACAATCCTTGCCGGCAGAATTGTTATGGGTTGAAACCCAGCTATGGGAATGACGGTATTTTGAAATAAATTCTGATGTTGGGTTGTTAACAATTGTAGGTTCTTCAATTATACCGGCAGAATCTGTTGACTGGGCAATATTTGAACCACCTTCATAAAAATTGATACCGTGGAAGGTAAGTGTTCTGTTGCTACCCAACGAAACCTTGTACTGCTGAAGGGCCAAGGATTGCTTTGCAACAAAATACTCATCATCTATCGTCTGATAGAAAAAGAAATTATTGTTGGAGTGACTGATATTGAGTTTGAACAAATCATCATATTTATATGGATTTGACTCCTCAAGTGCTGTTGTTGGGTTATCAACTGTTCCTGATGCCACAGTTGCAGTATACAACGCAGGCATACTTGCAAGTGCAACAAGAAAAGAAAGAACAACTGATAAAACTTTTTTTGTTTTCTTCATCTTTACTCACCTTTCTTGGCTGAAAATTAATACTTTTACGCCGGTTCTGAATACACACCATTTTCAGCTACTTATATAGTTATACTATTTTATCGTAGCACAGTATACCATCCACACTACACATCGTCAATATTGCACAAACAATTTCAGCAAAAGTTAACAAATTATTCAATTTTCTGCAATATAATTGTCACAATTCACAAAACCACATTTTCAAACTTGTAATAAATGTTAAGAAAGTGTTACTAAGATAAAGGAGTTGTGTTCCGAAGAACACAACTCCTGTTATTTTTGATCTCTGTAATACTGTGTGTGGGTTATAGGGTGTGAGTTATTTTCCCACAAATCTTTAGCAACAGGTGCCCAGGCTATGCTGAAATCGTCACACTTTGAGCAAAGCTCCTCAACGCTTTCTGCACAAACAAGATCTGTGCTCTTTGCCCCTGTTTCAGCTATAATCCTTCTTAAAATATGTGGATTTTCAAGCATTGGGCAAGGCATAAGGTGGTTTTCATTAAAGGGCTGACCCTTTCTGTATGCCATAAACAAGGGATTCTGTAACGCTTCAAATATTGTATGGGTACGAATGTTGGAATCCGAGTAGTGAACGAACACACACGGCTCCATATCACCATTGGAATTAATGTGGAAATAGTTTCTGCCTCCTGCAATACATCCACCAACGTACTCACCATCATCCTGAAAATCGAAAGCAAATAAAGGCTTTCCTGTTTTGCCGTTTCGCATCTTTTTCATCCAGAAATACATATACTTACGCTGTATAGGAGTAGGTATAAGTGACTTATCTGCATTTTTGCCAACAGGCATATAGTTGAAATAGAAAGCATATTTTACACCCATTTCAACCATTTTATCAAGGAATTCATCGCTTGTAACCTGATTTACGTTTTTACTTGTGTAGCAAACGGAAATACCGAATAAAAGCTTTTCCTTCTTAAGAAGCTGCATAGCCTCGATTGTTTTCTTATATGCACCCTCACCACGACGGTCATCGTTGGAGCATTCGTCGCCCTCAATAGAAAGCGCAAGGGTTATATTGCCACAGCGCTTAACATCCCTGCAAAGCTTTTCATCTACAAGAGTTGCATTGGTGTAAATAAGGAAGGTGCACTCCGGAAATTCACCTGCAAGAGTGATAATATCCTCTTTCCTGATAAGTGGCTCCCCACCTGTGAGCATATAAAAGTGAGTACCTAACTCTTTACCCTGACTTACTATGCTACGCATTTCGTCGAGAGAAAGCTGAAGGCTATGACCATATTCTGCTGCCCAACAGCCCTTACAATTCAAATTACAAGCGCTTGTAGGGTCAAAAAGAATTGTAAAAGGAACGTTGCAATTGTGTTTATCACGCATAGCTCTTACTGTTTTTGTGCCGTAATAACCGGCGTGCACACCCATCGAAAGAAGGAGGGACTTAACTAAAGCTCTGTCAACGTCGTCAAGAATATTTTTTGCAAGCTGAACGAAGCAATTATCCTTATCCTGAAGGGCTGCCTCCATTTTCACAAAGTTCTTCTGAGGAAACATTTTGAAGTGGCGCTTTGCAACCTTAAGAATTTTAAGCAAGTTTTCTTCGGGAGCTTTATCAATATATTTAAGAATACGGGTAAGCAAAACATCTGCTGCTGTGTGTACAAGTCTGTGCTCCACGAAAACACCTCCTTAAAACAGTAATTTCAAAACCTAACTTATTAATGATAACACACCGGAATTTTTTTGTAAATATATTTGAGGCTTTTATTATGAAATTATTGGTTTTATTTAAATATTTAT
>JAZSJL010000323.1:0-1716 GCA_045534355.1 Acutalibacteraceae bacterium | reverse complement strand
AGAGTTTACACTCTACCACGCAGAGGTGCTTGATACTGATGGTAACTTCTACACCGATAACCTTCGAGGTGCAAAGGCGCAGGTTAAGGTAATCTCCGACGGTGCAGAGCATAAGTTCAAGCCAACCTTCTCGTATCAGGGCTTCAGATATATCAAGCTTGAGGGCTTTGAAGAAAAGGATATTAAATTAGAAAACTTCTGTGCAGTAGTTGTTTTCTCAAATATGAAAAGAACAGGCTACTTTGCTTGTGGCAATGACCTTGTACAGCGGCTGTACGAAAATATTATATGGGGTCAGAGAGGTAATTTCCTCGATATTCCTACAGACTGTAATCAGCGTGACGAGCGCTTCGGCTGGACAGGTGATATTCAGGTTTTTGCCCGTACGGCAACAATCAACTACCGTGCAGAAAAATTCCTTACAAAGTGGGTGCACGACCTTGCACTTGACCAGAGAGAAAATGGTGAATATACAGATATCTGCCCTGATATATACGGCTGGGAGTCCTGTGGCTCTGCTGCTTGGGCAGATGCAGGTGTGGTTGTCCCTTATTGGATATACAGAACCTATGGTAATACACAGATTATTAAAGACCAGTTCGATTCAATGAAGAAGTGGATTCTCTATATGGAGTCAAAGGGTAGTCAGAGAGGTCTTAACGACCTTCACAACCATCACTTCGGCGACTGGCTCTCACTTGATGCAGGTGAGGAGGCAACAGGTGGCTTCACAGACGATAACCTTATTGCTACAGCATACCTTGCATATTCAAACAGACTCTTTATTGAAATGGGTAAGGCAATCGGTGAGGATATGTCTTACTTTGAGGAGCTCTACAAATTAACTGTCCAGCAGTACAGAAGCGTTTACCTCAATAGTGGCAAGCCACAGCACGAAACACAGACAGCAAACGTGCTTGCAATCTACTTTGACCTTACAGATGACATTCAGCGTGAGGGCAAAAAGCTTGTAGATGATATTGAGGCGTGTGGTCACCTTAAAACAGGCTTTGTGGGTACACCATACCTTCTCCACGCTCTTACAAAAATTGGCAGAGAAGATATTGCATATAAGCTTCTTCTTAAGGAGACCTTCCCATCCTGGCTATTCCCTGTAACAAAGGGCGCAACAACTATGTGGGAGCGTTGGGACGGTGCAAAGAGAGACGGCTCCTTTGCAACACCTGATATGAACTCCTTTAACCACTATGCCTACGGCTCTGTTGGTGATTGGCTATACACAACCGTTGCAGGTATTGATAGCGATGAAAAGGAGCCCGGCTACAAGCATATTATCTTTAAGCCTCTTCCGATTAAAGAGCTCGGCTACGCAAAGGCTCGTATTGTTACTCCTTATGGTGAAATTGTATCAGGCTGGGAGTTTACAGGGAACAAAAACGAATGTAAGTTTACCTTTACTGTACCAAAGGGCTGCCACGCTACGCTCTACCTTGATAATGAGGAATATGAATTTGAGGACGGTACATACGATACTTGTTTCCAATATCCGTCAGAAGATTAATAAAAAGCCTCTGCTTCGGCAGAGGCCTTTTTAAATTAGGAATTCGGAATTAGGAATGAGGAATTGAGGGACTGCGACGATTTTAGCTGCCAGTCGCCGGTTGCCAGAGCTTCGCAGAGTAGCTGATAGCAAATAGCAATTAGCAGATAGCAGAGTTTTGCAATATTTAAAGTGGTGCGACACCTTTACATCCC
>JAZSJL010000338.1:0-3633 GCA_045534355.1 Acutalibacteraceae bacterium | reverse complement strand
CGACTTGGTGGCAGATTAATATCTGCAATTTGAGTGGTACCGCGAGTGTTAAGTTATTTACACCCGTCTCAAAGCAAAACGCAAAGCTTTGAGGCGGGTTTTCGTTTTCTCAAAGCAATAATAAGTATCAGGAAAAACCATCGAAAATCAAAAAGGAGTTTTCAAAATGAAAGCAATTAAAATTTCAGACATCACACTTAAAAAGATTTCAGAGGACAGAGCCGTATCCTTGCTTTTCCGTGAAAAATCAGCTGTCGCAAGCTGTGCCGATAAAATCGGTGCAGAGGTAATTGAATTTCCTGCAGTAAAATCTCCTCGTGAGGATAAAATTATTTATAAAACAATTGCACAGAACATACAGAATGCTATTCTTGCAATCCCTGTGGGCTTCAGCAGTGATGATATTGCTGTTGCTTGGGAATGCATTAAGGATGCTAAAAAGCCTCGTTTACAGATAGAGCTTCCTGTATCTACTATTCAGATGGAGTACACTTATCACGTAAAGCAGGCAAAAATGCTTGAGAGGATTACAGCACTTATCAAGGAAGCAAAAACATATTGTGATGACGTGGAATTTTCTGCACTTGATGCTACAAGAGCAGACGAGGATTTCCTTATCTCTGCAGTCAAGGAAGCTGAGGCTTGTGGTGCAAGCATAGTTACAATTTGTGACGATGCAGGTGTTTCAACTCCCGATGATATAGCAAAATTAGTTGCAACGATAAAGGCAGCAGTAAGTATTCCTGTTTACGTACAGGTATCAGACCGTATCAATATGGCTGTTGCTTCTGCATTTGCTGCAATCAAAAATGGTGCCGACGGACTTAAATGCGCTATGGCAGGCAAGGATATTCTCTTAACAGGTGAATTTTCTGACGCAATGAGTGTTTGTGGTGCACAGCTTGACGCTACCTTTGACCTTGATACAACAAAAATCCATGCAAGTATCGATGATATGGTTGCAAATATAAACCACGAGAGCTACGAAAATGAAAAATCCGTAAGTGAAAAGAAAAAGATTTTACTTGACTCTGACTCCTCTATGGCTCAGGTAACACAGGCTGCAATAGTTTTAGGATATGATCTTTCTGATTCAGACATCGGAAATGTACACAAGGCACTTATGCAGGTTTGCGAAAAGAAGGGCGCTGTTGGTGCAAAGGAATTTGAGGCATTGATTGCAAGCTCTGCTATGCAAGCTCCTTCAACCTATCACTTCGAAACATACACAACAACAAGCAGTAATATGTCAAGCTCAATGTCTCAGGTAACATTGAAATGCAACGACGAAATTATTTGTGGTGTTAGTAATGGTGAAGGTCCTATCGACTCCGTTTTCCGTGCAATTGAGCAATGTATCGGTCACCACTACGAGCTTGATGATTTTCAGGTACAATCTGTAACAGAGGGTAAGGAAGCTCTCGGCTCTGCACTTGTAAGACTCCGTAACAACGGAAAGCTTTATTCAGGCAACGGTACCTCTACCGATATTGTTGCTGCAAGCATAAGAGCATATATTAATGCATTAAACAAAATCGTATTCGAGGAGGCATAATATGAAAATTGTATTTTCGACTAAAAACGTGAGTCGAGCCTCATTCCTTGACACCTGTCGCTATGCCTTTGACTACGGCTTTGAAGGCTTTGAAATATATGATGCCATAAAGGAAAGAAACGGACACCACGACAGCATTTTAAGACGGGACAGAATTGCTGATGCCAAAAGAAAGCTTGTTAACAGAAGCCTTACTGTTTCGGCTCTGCGTATGCCCTCTCCTGTTGAAAGTGCAGAAACTACTGCCGAGCTTATAGAGAAATACGTAAATATGGCTGCTGCATCCGGCATTGAAAACGTTATTGTACGCACAGAGGAAAAGGTATCCTTTGACGTGCTTGATGACAAAATGACATCTGCTATCAAGCGTGCAGAAGCAGCCGACGTTAATATTTTATTTGAAACCGTTGGTTACCTTGCAAGAACTGAAAACGTAATCGGTATTATAAACCACTTTGCATCTGCTGCTATCGGTGCCTCCTGGAACGTGAGAGGTACGTACTTCGATGCAGGTGAAAATGCTGAAACCACTATCAAAAATCTTGGTGCATATATTAAGTATGTGCGCCTTGGAGATATGAAGGACGGAAAAACAGTTTTAATCGGTGAGGGTGATTTAGAGGTTGAGAAATTACTGAATGCTCTCTCCTCACTTAACTACGAGGGCTTCATATGTGCTGCCTGGAATGAAGAAATCAGCGATGCAGATATTGTTCTTACTCACTTCACTAACTACATTTCATCCTTGGGTCGTGAAAAGAAAACCTATGACCACGCTCACTACAACCGTGACAAGACAGGTACTTTTGTATGGAAAAAGTATGACGTTATAGACGCAACCTTCTCCGACGTGCTTGACACAATGGCTGAACACTACCCCGACCAGTACGCCTTTAAGTACCCTACACTTGACTATACAAGAACCTACGAGCAGTTCCGTCGTGACGTTGACGAATGTGCTGCTGCACTGATTTCAATTGGTGTAAAGGCAGGAGACCACGTTGCAATCTGGGCAACTAACGTTCCCCAATGGTTCCTCACCTTCTGGGCAACAACTAAAATAGGTGCCGTGCTTGTTACTGTAAACACAGCGTATAAAATTCACGAAATCGAATACTTACTCAAGCAGTCAGATACTCATACCCTTGTTATGATTGAGTATTGCAAGGACATTAACTACAAGGAAATTATTGAAGAGCTTTGTCCCGAACTCAAAAATCTTGAGCCGGGCTCACCCTTGTACTCCAAAAACCTCCCCTTCCTTCGTAACGTGGTTACCGTTGGTTTTGATATGGAGGGCTGCCTTAACTGGGAGCAGATGCTCTCCCGTTCTGCACTCGTTCCACGTGAGGAGGTTCGCAGACGTGCTTCACTGGTTAAGCCGGACGATGTTTGTAATATGCAATATACTTCCGGTACAACAGGCTTCCCTAAGGGCGTTATGCTTACACACCGTAACATTGTAAACAACGGTAAGACAATCGGTGACAGAATGGATTTATCAACTGCTGACCGTATGATGATTCAGGTACCTATGTTCCATTGCTTCGGAATGGTGCTCTCAATGACCTCTATGATGACTCACGGTGGTACGCTTTATCCCATTCCCTATTTCTCACCAAAATCTTCACTTGCTTGCGTTAACGATGAGAGAATCACCTGCTTCAACGGTGTACCGACAATGTTTATTGCTATGTTTAATCACCCTGATTTTGCTAAAACTGATTTCTCATATATGCGAACAGGTATTATGGCAGGTGCAAACTGCCCTGCAGACCTTATGCGCCGTGCTTCCGTTGAAATGAACATGAGAGAAATCATTTCAGTTTACGGTCAGACAGAGGCTTCACCCGGTTGCACTATGGGTGAGGTTAACGAAGACCTTGACCACCGTGTGGAAACTGTTGGTAGTGCATTCCCCGGTGTTGAATGTAAAATTATTGACCCCGAAACAGGCGACGAGCTCCCCGACGGACAGAGCGGTGAATTTGTTGCACGTGGCTTCAACGTTATGAAGGGCTACTACAAAATGCCCGAGGCTACTGCACAGGCTATTGACAAGGACGGCTGGCTCCATT
>JAZSJL010000394.1:0-2755 GCA_045534355.1 Acutalibacteraceae bacterium | reverse complement strand
ATTGGAAAATGTGCTGAAGAAAAATAATCATAAAACCGCCTTGCAGTAAATGTAAGGTGGTTTTTTGTGTCCCAAAATCAGTGCATAAGATTTTGTATTATGTGTATGAGATGAAAATTTGGGAGGTAAAAAAATGATATTTTATAAAATTGAAGCCACTATTGATAATGCTGAAAATAATACTGATTTGAATGACAGAAAATATATGAAAACAATAGCAAATGAGCTTTGCGAAAAAAGTGAATCTTTTTATCAGAAAACTAAGCAACAGCAGTTTATTTTCGGTGTAGGGTTCAGAAATGAAAAAATAACCTTCGGCATGATTTTGCAAACTAACAGCGATAAAGACGATGTCTTTTCAAAATATCAAAAAATATTACCCTTTGAATTAAAGAAAGTAGTTTTTGAAGAAATTACCTTTAAAGCGCTTAATTCTATGCTTAACAGTGCTTCGAGAAACGACTTTATTTATGATGACAATGAGGTTTTAGACTCTTTCGAAATAGGTGCAATTAACGAAAGATATTGCCATATTTCTTATGGTGAGTCAGTGCTTGAGGATAGCGTCAATAAAGATAAAGTGTTTGAAGTTGCAGATAAAAATCTGTTCAGAGAAACTCTGAGACCTGAGCTTGAAAGAATATATACTAAAACCACTTGTAACAAGTTTAAAGGTCATCCTGTGCATTACATAATAAGAGCTGATGAACGGAATTTAAGAAAAGAGATATACCACACCTTGCTTACAGCACTTTATGATAATGGTCGTATTCAGAATAAAAGGTATTGCTTTGTTGATTACCATAGTGAAAGCAGATTGCCCGGAGTTACCTTTGAGGCTCTTTATAAAAGCTGTGAGGGTGGTGCAATGGTGATTCGTTATGGTAATGAAACTGATACCGATGGCGAATATGCAAGGAGGGATGGGGAGGTTATTTCCGCCTTGTGCGAAACTGCGGTGAAGTATAAAAATAAGGTTTTAACCATAATTTGCCTTCCGACCGTCAGCACCAAGGTTAAGGAACTGTTTTTAATGAATTTCGGTGTAACCTCATTTGTGGAAATTTTTGAGGAGGTTGTCCATAAGGAACAAGCCCAGGAGTATCTCAGAAATAAGGCAAAGCAATTAAAAATACGAAGCGACAAGGAATTAACAGCTTTATCGGATGATGTGGCTAAGTGTTACAATGGGAGCGAGCTGAATCGTATTTTTGATGAATGGTACGATAAAAAGCTTCGTAACACAATTTACCCTCAATACAAGCAAGCCCAGACAACAAAGGTTAAATTGAAAAAAGAAGAGGCCAAGGGTAGCGCATACGAGAATCTTAAGGAGCTTATAGGCTTAAATGAAGCTAAAAAGGTTATGAATCAGGCTCTCAATTTCTATAAGGCTCAAAAAATATTTGCTGACCGGGGCTACTCAAATAATCGTCCTGCTATGCATATGGTTTTCACAGGAAATCCCGGAACTGCAAAAACAACAGTGGCAAGACTTTTTGCGCAGATAATGAAAGAAAACGGACTTTTATCAAAAGGTAATTTGTATGAGGTTGGTAGGGGAGACATAGTCGGAAAATATGTAGGCTCAACTGCTCCTATTGTGCAGAATTTATTCAAAAAAGCAAAGGGTAGCGTTTTGTTTATTGATGAGGCGTATTCACTTGTTGATGATAGGGACGGGCTTTTCGGTGATGAAGCTATAAACACCATTGTTCAGGAAATGGAAAATAACAGAGAAGACACCGTCGTGATTTTTGCAGGGTATCCTGATAAGATGGAACAGTTTTTAGATAAAAACCCGGGTCTTCGCTCACGAATTGCTTTTCATATTCCTTTTGCAGATTATAACGAAGAGGAGCTTTTGCAGATTGCAGAGCTTACTGCCAAAAAATCAAATATGCACTTTACTAATGAAGCAAAGCTTAAGCTTAAGGATTTGTTTATTGAAAGTAAAAAATC
The DNA here is from genome assembly GCA_045534355.1 of Acutalibacteraceae bacterium. Classification (GTDB taxonomy): domain Bacteria; phylum Bacillota; class Clostridia; order Oscillospirales; family Acutalibacteraceae; genus DTU089. The sequence continues at coordinate 793 of JAZSJL010000394.1, read as the reverse complement.
TGCCGATTTCGGTAACGGCAGATTTGTCAGAAACGTATTTGAAAAAGCCAAAATGGAGCAGGCAAACAGGTTAGTTAATATGGAATATGAAGATGTTACTTCCGAAGTGATTTCAACTCTTACAGAAAGTGATATTGTAATACCACAAAAACCAAAAGCACAACAAACCTGCAGAATTGGTTTTTAGTATGAGTACGCCGTTAAATATATCTGCAGAAGAGCTTTCACTTATTAGCTTTGAAGATTTTGAAAAGCAAAACTATCCTTTAAGATTAGCATATTATAAAGATAATAAATATTTCTACAAAGGTAAATTTTCAGCTTTAACTAATGGAATAGGTGAAACCCGCACATTTAGAGCTTATCTGAACGAATTTATAAAAAACTATAAGCCTGAATTAATTAATAAAGAAAAGGATTTGTGGCTTTCTTTAAAACCCAATGGCGAATTTATTGTTACAAAAGGTGAGCAAGGTAAAAGGTCTTCCCCCTTATCAAAGGATGAAGACCTTTTGTTTAACCTTATTTGCTATATAAATCTAGTTAGATTCTGGGATGAATTTAATGAAATACGTAATTTCAATACCGAAAAAATTCCTGTTGTTATAAAACTATCAAAAGACTTTAGCCTTTGCTCTGAATTCACTTTAAATTATTTGCTTAATATATCGCGGGAACTAAATATGCAGGTTGTTATAAAGTTTTAAGAGCCATTTCCCTATTTGTTGATTTATTAATACAAGAGTGATATAATTACTGTGATTGAAGGCTGATTCGTTGTTTGAAACCAATA
>JAZSJL010000005.1:0-7045 GCA_045534355.1 Acutalibacteraceae bacterium | reverse complement strand
ACCGGTGTAACACCTAGGGAGTATAGGGAGATGTAAATAAAATCTGCAAAATCATTCAATATTCATTTTTCATTCGTTGAGGATGTATGGTACATTGCACGGAATGTACTATCCTTTAACAATTTGCTTATTGAAGAACAGTCCCCATCCTCCGAGCTAAAGCTCACAAGAGGGTCAGGCTATCGCTTTTATTTTAGTGAAGGGTAGAGGTAAGTGAACTACCCACCACCATCGCAAGCGATGGTCCCCCTCCCTATTCAGCAAAGCTGAACAGGGATGAAAAGCTGTCGCATCACTTTAATTCTATGCGAAGTTTTGCTATCTGCCAACTGCTAATTGCTATTTGCCAACAGCTACTTGCCAAGCTCTGGCGACTAAATACACTTTATTCCAAATGCTATTTCACCGTCGTCCTCTGCATCGGGTTGCTCTAAAAATGTGAAGCCACATTTCTTATAGAATTTAACAGCATTTACGTTTTTCCCACCTACTGTAAGCATCACACCCGGTACACCTTTTTCTGCAAGGTGCTCACAAAGTCTTTTTATAAGCAGTGTGCCGTAGCCCTTGTGGTGGTATGGTGGTGTTAAGTCGATGTGAAGGTGTGCAGGGTATTCCTCTTTATACTTTGCCTGTAAAACAGTTGAATTTTTTGCCCAGTTATAAAGCCCCTCTGAAAGGTGCTCGTTAAGTGGAAGATATTTTTCGTCGAATATTTTTTTATATTCATCGTAGTTTTCTGCACAGATAATATAGCCAACTGCCTTGCCGTCATCGGAAAGCACAAAGCAGTTATGTGGCTCGTAATCTATGTAGTAATCGCAAAAGGTGTGTAACACAAACTCCTGAAGCTCGGGTGGGTCCTCGGGGCCCTCCTCACAATGCAGACAAACGTACTGCACATCCTCATAGTCCTTTGCTTGGAATTTTCTTATTTCTATCATTTTATTTCTCCTTGGTTTTGTGAATTTCTCATATAATCATACATTATTTATTATCTTTTTTCAACATTGAAATTAATTTCCGGTAAATGTATAATTAAGATATTAAAATAGGTATTATGGTGGGTTGAGTATATCCTGATTCCGACAGATATACTTTTGCCCGATTTCAGTCAGGAGTAAAGCTTATGAATTTCGATAAGGCATTAGGTAAATTTGCAGGTGGTCTTTCAAAGGCTATAATCTCACTTTTACCCAAAAAAACTTTTACCACACCCGAAAAGGCAGATAAATATATGCTCCCCGGTGATGAGTCCTTCTCAAAGAGCTCGGGGGAATATTTTACCTGTGGCTTCGGCAAAGAGGTAGTTACACCCCTTGATGCAGATAGTGGAAAGTATTTTATCGCAGGGTACGATTCAAACAACCCTGCTAAAGGTGTGCTCGACGATATGTACGCCCGTGCCGTGTATATAGATGATAACACAGGCAGAGGTGGTGCCGTTATCTGCAGTATTGATGCTGTAGGCTTCAGCAGACACGACGTAAACGATATTCGCAGACTTGTGCTTGAAAGTGGCAAGGTAGAAAATTTAAAACCAATATCCATTTGTGCCACCCACTCCCACTCTGCTGTAGATACCCAAGGCTTGTGGGGTGAAAAGTTCTATAAATCAGGTAAAAATCCTGAGTATATGGCGTACTTAAAAGAAAAAACTGCACAGGCAATTATTAGTGCATACCTTACTCGCAAGGATGGTAAGCTCTTTTATTCTGTCGCCGATATAGAGGATATGCTCTACGACCACAGAAAGCCAGATTGCTTCGACACAAACCTTACAAAAATAACCTTCCGAGCCTTTGACGGCAGTAAAAATATTCAGATAATTAATTTTGCCTGCCACGCAGAGCTTTTAGGTAGCAACACAACACAGATAAGTGCTGACTTCCCCTGCTATATGATCAGAGAAATTGAAGCACACAACGAAAACACAGAGGTTGTTTTTATAAACGGTGCTATCGGTGGCATGATTTCTGCAAAGGAAATCAAAAAGGTATACAGAAACGAAATTGACTGCGAGGAGTACACAAGGGATTTCGGTAAGCAAGCAGGTGCTGTTGCAAATGCAATAGAATTTGAAGAAGAAATTTCTCCCCTTATTAACGTTAAATCTGCTCCGTTAAAAATCAAGGCATCAAACTACGTTTTGATTCTTGCAAGAATTCTCGGAGTATTCAATAACGATATTTTCCGTTCAAATAAGCGTAGCGAAGCGCTTCTGAGCACAGAAATCGGATATATGGAGCTTGGAATTGAGCAGGTTTCATTATTCCTTATTCCCGGTGAGCTGTTCCCTGAGCTTTGGAATGGTGGCTTCCATTCTGCAGAGGACTCTGCAACAGGTAAAAAAGCAGAATACAATATTCTTTGCAAACAGACCCCCTGCAAGCACAACTTTGTGGTTGGTCTTTGCAACGATGAATTAGGCTACATTCTCCCTGACAACGATTTTATTTTAAATGAGGATATGCCATACATAAAGTCTGGTGATGACCGTTTTGGCAGAAATCACTATGAGGAAACAAACTCAACAGGTCCGGAAACTGCAAGAGCAATTCTGGACGGAATGCAGAAGCTAATCAATTCTGCAAAGGGGGCTTGAGTGTGAATTACTATTTAGGAATAGATGGTGGTGGCACAAAAACAACGGCTGCCGTTTGTAACGAAAACGGAGAAATTATTTGCCGTGCCACAGGCAAAACCCTTAACTTTTACTCCGTTTGTATGGAAGCCTGCAGAGAAAACCTCCAAAATCTTGTGGCTGAAATAGAAAACACCTGTGGAGTAAATTCCTTCAAGGCTGTTGTTATTGGTTGCTCTGCTTTGGATGGTAAGGCAGATGCCGGTACTGTAAATGCTCTTTGCAGTGGAGTTATCAATTCCCCTAACATTTATATGGATAGCGATGCTTACGTTGCATTGAAGGCTACAGGGGATTGCTGTGCTGCCGTTGCCATTTGTGGCACAGGCTCAATGGCTATAGGTGAACAGAGCAACGGAGAAATCATTGTAACAGGTGGCTGGGGTCACATTATTGGTGACGAGGGCTCTGCTTATTCTATTTCAATCAGCGCTCTTAAAAAATGCTGTGAATTTGCAGACAGCAACACATCTAATCCCATTTTAGAAAAAGCAAAAGCTTTTTTTAAGGTGGATGATTTCAGAAAAGCTATTGATTACATATACTCCTCTCACACAACAAAGGCAGAGCTTGCTTCTTTTTCCGAAGAGGTGGATGCCCTTGCAAAGGAAAATTGCTCCGAGGCTGTGGCTATTATAAAGGCAGAGGCTGTAAAGTACAGCAAAACGGTTGCTTTTCTTTTATCCCGGTTAGATGACTGTAAAAGCTTGTATCTTTATGGTGGAGTTTTCAAAAACTCTTCCCTTTTCAGAGAGGAATTCTCAAAAAGCATACTAAACAGCTTCCCCGATATTACAATCAAATTGCTTACAATCTCTGCAGAGGAGGGCGCCCTCAGGGTTGCAATGAAGCTATAATGAAAAAACAAAACGAATATTTTGCTAATATCAGAAATATACTTGCTCAAATCGAGGAAAATTGCGCCCAGCAGATAGAGGAGGCTTCCGTACTCTTTGCAAAGGCTATTGCTCAGGGCAGAAAAATCTATTTATTCGGCACAGGTCACTCACATATGCTTGCCGAGGAGCTGTTTTACAGAGCCGGTGGACTTTTGAACATTCAGCCTGTATTTGTAGAAGAATTAATGCTCCACGTAAGCGCTTCCGAAAGTACAATTGCAGAGCGTAAGGAAGGTCTTGCAAGGGAAATTTTCGAAGGCTACGGCATATCCCCTGACGACGTGCTTGTGATTATCTCTAATTCAGGCAGAAATGGTGTTGTAATTGATATGGCTCTTTTGTGCAAGGAGCGTGGAGTTAAGGTTATTGCTCTTACAAGCCTTAACCACTCCAATGCAGGTGAAAGCCGTCACCCATCGGGTAAACGCCTTTGTGAGCTTTCGGACGTCACCTTAGATAACTGTGGCTGCCACGGAGATGCCTGTATAGAAATAAACGGTGTGCAGGGTAAAATCTGTGCAACCTCAACTGTGGCAGGTAGTGCCATTTTAAATGCAGTTGTTGCAAGGGCAGTTGAAATCTGTGCAGAAAATAAAATTTATCCCGATCACTTTTGCAGTGCAAACGTTGACGGTGGCGACGAGATAAACAATGCTCTTATTGAAAAATACAGAAGGGAGATAAAGCACCTGTGATTCATCCAAGCATTCAACACAACAATCTCAAAGGAAGAAAAGTTCCCGTAACGGGTGTGCTTTTGCAGGGAACTTTTAATACAACAGCACAAAGAGTTTTCGGCGAATACTCTATTCCTGCAAACGGTGGGATTGAGGTTACCTTTACCCTTCTGCCACAAGAGGAGCAGAGCGAAAAATATTATATTGAGGTTACTGAAGGTAGTATTTCTGTAAAGGCTCCACGTGAAGTAGGTCTTTTCAGAGGTGCACACACTCTTTGCAGGTTAATTAAAGCTGATTCTCTTTTTGAGGGTTCAATTGAGGACTACCCTCTTTTCAAAAAAAGAGGCTACATTGAGGGCTTCTATGGCCCTACCTGGGAGGATTCAAAAAGGCGCTCCGTTATGAAGCTTATGGCAGCAAACGGAATGAACACCTTCTACTACGCACCAAAGGACGACCTTTACCACAGAGAAAAATGGCGTGAGCTTTACCCTGAAAAGGAGCTCGCTCAATTAAAAGCACTTTTCGATTTAGCAACTGAAAACTATATGTGCTTCTATTGGGCTGTGGGCCCCGGTCTTACATACCACTACACAAGCGACGAGGATTTCTCTCTGCTTATGGCAAAATTCAAAAGCCTTTACGAAATCGGTGTAAAGAATTTTGGTCTTTTGCTTGATGATATTCCCTGGGATTTTCAGTATGAGGATGATAAGGCTTCTTACGAAAGCATTATTGATGCTCACGTTGACCTTGTTAATAAAGCATATAACTATCTTAAGGAATTCGACAGCTCAATTAATCTTACGGTTTGCCCCACACAGTATAGTGGTGACGAAAACGGAGAGTACATTTCAAAATTCGGCTCCAATATTCCCCGGGACGTTGACCTTTTCTGGACAGGTGCCGAAATCTGTTCACGAGTGCTTACAGTAAGGGAGGCAGATGCACTCTTTTCTTCCACAAAGCACAAGCCTCTTTATTGGGATAACTACCCTGTTAACGACTGCGAAATGTACCACGAGCTTCACCTTGGAGCAATCATAGGCAGAGATAAGGAGCTTTACAATCACTGTGAGGGTATTATCTCCAACGTTATGGAGTATGCAGAGTGCTCAAAGATTCCTCTTCTGACTATTGCAGATTTCTTGTGGAATCCACTTGCATATGACCCGAAAAGGTCTTTGCAGAATGCTCACAGCGTTATATTGGGTGATGATGCAGATAAATTCTTTTACTTTGCAGACCACCTTGGCGTTTCCTGCCTTTCACGGTACAGCTCTGCTTTTATGAGTGAAACCTTAAGTCACGTAGCCTTCCTTGAATCTGTAGGTCAGAAGGAAAAAGCTCTTTCAGATTTCAAGGCTTATATAGATAATATGTATGACTGCCTTAAGCTTATAAGCAACACAGAGAAACCACTCTTTGCAGAAATGAAAAAGTGGGTAAGAAAATTTTCTATGTGCTGTGATTTGCTTTCAGATATATATGCTGTTAAGGAACGTGCAACCAAGGAAAACGTAGCTAAGCTTATTGAAAATACAGAAAAATATAATTTCGATGCCGTGCTTCTCACAGGCTTCTGCTTAAGAGAAGCTGCAGAGAAAACAATAAATGCAAATAAACACCTTCTGGAGGATTGAAAATGAGTAAGGAATTACCACGTACGTACAAAAGCTTCACAGAGTGGAAGGAAAAGTCAAAGCAGACGGAATACACACAGGAAACTCCCCTTCTTAACCCCGACGGCACACTCAATGCAAAGGGCTGGGCAAGGAAAAACGTTTTCACCTACGACAGAAACCTTGTTAAAACAGGTATTATGAGCCGTAAGGAATGGGATTTCTATAATATCCTGGTTGGTGATGAAATTCAGATTCTCGTCAGCTTCGCAAATATTAATATGGGTGGCTACGTTGGTGCAAAGCTTACAAACGTTAAAACAGGTGAAATTATTTGCGACTCTATTCAGTACTTTTTAGGTGCAAATAAGCACGTGCCACCTGCAAAGGGCGACGTACCAAACAGGTACAAGGATAAAATCGGAAAAACAGAATTTGATTTTAATACAATGGAAACTGAAAGAACGCTCTACTACAAGGGCTCATATAAAGGTAAGCCTGTAGAGGTAAGCGTTTCTATGGATATTCCTGAAGGGCTTGAAAATATTACCACCATTTTCCCATTTGAGGGTGACAACACAAAGTACTTTATGACTACAAAGCAGATGTGTATGCCCTGCTGTGGTGAATTCAGAGTTGGTGACTACACCTACACCTTCGAGAAGGACAACTCCTTCTGCACTCTTGACTGGGGCAGAGTAAACACTGTACACAAAATGGTTTGGTACTGGGGTAGTGGCAACAGATTTATTACTGATGAAACCGGTGAAAAGCACCTTTTCGGCTTTGAAATCACCTGGGCAATCGGTGATGAATCAAATGCAACCGAAACCTGCATCTTCTACGACGGCAAGGTACATAAAATAGGTGCTGTTGACGTAGAAAAATTCCCCAAGGACAGATTCCTTGAGGAGTGGAAATTTATTTCAGAGGATGGTCGCTTCAATATGACCATGACTCCTACCTTTGACAACCACACAGACGTAGACTTCAAAATAGGCAGAATGAATTGCCACCAGATTTTCGGTAACTGGAATGGTAACGTTGTTTTAGATGACGGTACAGTTATTGAAATAAAAGACCTTTTCACCTTCTGCGAATACGTGGAAAACAGGTGGTAAGGGGAGGAAAATTCGGAATTAGGAATGCGGAATTAGGAATTGAGGGGAAGCTTCGCTTCCGAACATTGTAAGCTTCGCA
>JAZSJL010000002.1:0-3307 GCA_045534355.1 Acutalibacteraceae bacterium | reverse complement strand
TTTCACGCTTTTGCGCTTCTCTACCGGCTCTGTCGGCAGCCCTTTCCATTTCACGATTAGCTCTTTTTTCTTCTCGAATTTCCTTCTTGGTTGGCTTTGGTGTAGGTGGAGTATCGGTAAGCTTCATAAAGTCAATTTTTGCCATTTTAGTTTTTGGCAAGGCATCAAGAATAGTAACTGTTGTGGGTCTTGAAAATTTTTCCAGCCTTGCATCACAATATTCCTTAATACACTTACAGGTTTCTTCAGAATTAGTTGTTGGCTGTGTGAGTGAAACGAAAAGCTTTATAACAGGCTTACCGTCTATATAGCCCTGCACAGCACAAGCTTCATTAATATAGTCAAGCTTAAGAACCTCTTGCTCGATATCATTAGGATAAACGTTGTAGCCTGAAATGATTATCATTCGTTTCTTTCTGCCTGTAAAGAAGAAGAAGCCATCCTCATCTACGTAGCCAAGGTCACCTGAAAGCACCCAACGGGCGTTGTTTTCGTCAACATAGATGCCATCATCCTCACTATCGTAGTAGCCACTCATAACGGTTGTGCCTGTTATAGCAATTTCACCGATAGTGTTTGGTGGTAACTTTTTCTTGTTTTCATCCCATATTTCAATGGTCATACCGTCAAGAGCCTTACCTATAGAATTCTCTTTATTAGCACCCTTAACGTTTGCTATACAAACAGAGGAAACCTCTGTAAGTCCATAGCCCCTATACAGCCTACCCTTTGCGCCCCACTTTGCAAGCTTGGAGTTAAAGGAATTAAGGAAGGTATCGCTTATAATATCGCCACCTGCCCACAAAAGACGAAGCTTTTTGAGATGTTCGCCATCGAAATTAGATGCCTCGTACATCTTTTTGTACATAGCAGGTACACCTACAACATAGGTTACATTGTACTTTTTGATATATTTGTTTGCTTTATCGGCAGAGAATGTTGGCATACCTATACAGGTAAAGCCTGCACACATACTGAAATGCATTGCAACACCTAAGCCGAAGGCGTGGAATAGTGGTAAAACAATCAAAGAAAACTCTTCACCGGGTGCGTGTGGCTCATCTAAAAAGCTGAGCTTATACGCCAGCGCATTAAGATTATTGTTTGAAAGGCGTATTGTTTTACTTTTACCCGTTGTGCCACCACCGTGAAGATAAACTGCATCCTCCTCACCTGTGCCCTCTACCTTGGGTGCTCGGAAGGACAGGTTTGAGATTGTACGATAGTTTGCAGTATTGGATGATGGCTTCTTTGATTTAACCTTGAGCTTTTCAAAAACCTTAAGAGCAGGTCTTGTCAGAGTTGGCGCATAGTCGGAGCTTGAACAAACGATAACAAGACGGTTAAGCCTTCTTAATGTTTCTACATACGGTGCCATTATAAGGTCAAACACAAATATTGCCTTTGAGTGTGTTGTTTTTATCATTTCCTCAAGCACGTCTGCAGGGGTAAGAGGGTGCACAATATTTGCTATGGCACCTATTCTGTTTATTGCATAGAAGGCTACAAAGCATTGAACTATATTTGGCATAAATATAGTTACAACGTCACCTTTTTTTATGTTTTTGCTATCAAGATAACCTGCAACCGACTCAACATCGCTCACAAATTTTTTGCGACTTATCATATTACCGAAGCTTTCGGCAACATCGTACACACCAAAATCTTTAGTACACTCGCAAAAATATTCAAAACAGCTTCTGTTTTCAGGCTTTATCATAAAGAAAAATTCCTTTCAGAATCATTGATTACTTAATTATACAACTTGTTTATTTTAGTATAATACAATATTGTTGTCAAGTTGACTACCATTTTCCGGCAGATACATCGGGACACCTTTTATCCTTAAAGGCTGCTCTGAATTCCACGTAGCAGCCACACTTGAGACACATGCCCGATATAAGATTATCACACATTTTACATTGTCTGAGCCTTTCCTTGTAGAGCGAATCAGAAACCCTTTCCTCAGGAGAAAGCTTCTCTACACGCTCTTTTATAGACTCAAGCATTGCGTCCTCTGCGCTCTCTAACAAAAGACAACGCTTACATTCTCTGTAACCCATTACTTAACAATGAACTTAACAACGCTACAAGCAGGAATGTTTGCAACAAAGCCGTCTGCAGTAAGAGTGAAATCTGTAAATTCCTTTGTAAATACTGCAGGTTCCTTATTGAAATCATTGTAAGCTCTTACGTCAGCAGTAACGATTTCTGCAGTAATTGAAGTAACTGTTGAGTCTGCTATCTGACACTTGATTTCCTGTGATTCTGTTAACGAGATGTTTGAAATTGTTGAAACAATTGTACCATCCTCTTTTACAGATGCGCTCTCTGTAAGCATAGGAGTTACCTTATCGTCAAGGTAGTCTGTTGTAAGGAAGCTGCCAAGCAACGTATTTTCAGAGTGAGATTTAAAGAGCTTGAAAATATGGTAGGTAGGAGTTAACACCATAGCCTCACCATCTGTTAAAATAACAGACTGAAGCACGTTAACTGTCTGCGCAATATTTGCCATACGGATTCTGTCGGCGTGTTTATTGAATATATTAAGAGTAAGACCTGCTACAAGAGCATCTCTCATTGTGCTCTGCTGATATAAGAAGCCCGGGTTTGTACCCTCCTCAACATCGTACCAGGTACCCCATTCGTCAACAATAAGGTCAACTCTTTTTTCAGGGTCGTGGCGATTCATAACCTCTGTATGACGGCGCACAAGCTCCTCCATTTTATATGCTCTCGCAATTGTTGAATAATACTCCTCATCAGTATATGTAAGAGCTGCTCCTTTATGCCCCCAATCACCGGTTGGAATTGTGTAGTAGTGGAGTGACAAGCCATTCATCTTATTGCCTGCATAGTGCATAAGCTCATCTGTCCAGTTGAAATCAAAGGCATTTGGTCCACAAGCAATTCTGTAGATTCTGTTATCTCGGCTGTAGTTACGAACAAACACCTGATAGCGTCTGTACTCATCTGCATAGTAGTGTGGCATCATATCACCACCACAGCCCCAGGATTCGTTACCTATACCGAAATATTTAAGCTTCCATGGCTTCTCTCTGCCATTCTGCTTACGCAGCTCGCTCATTGGTGACTGACCATCAAAGGTTATATACTCCACCCACTCGCTCATTTCCTGCACTGTGCCACTACCTACGTTACCGTTTACGTACGCATCGCACCCGATTTGCTCGCAAAGCTCAAAAAATTCGTGAGTACCGAAGGAGTTATCCTCAACAAGACCACCCCAATGAGTATTAATCATTTTTTTACGGGCTTCCTTAGGACCGATACCATCCTTCCAATG
>JAZSJL010000311.1:0-4281 GCA_045534355.1 Acutalibacteraceae bacterium | reverse complement strand
TTCCTCGGAATACACTCTCCTAAATCATTTAATTCTTAAAAGAACGGTCCCCACTCCTCCTCGCTTACGCTCGCAAGAGGGTCAGGCTATCGCATTGATTATACTAATTGTAAAACATACAACAGTAAGGGCAGGATTGTAGCCTGCCCGCAAATATCTCTTGACAAATCATACTACAATGTGTAGAATATAATTGTACTACACGTTGTAGAATGGAGATGAGTTATATGGCAGATAAAACCTTAGGTGTTGTTGAATCAAAGTTTGCAGATATTATATGGAGTAGGGAGCCACTTTCCTCAAGTGAGCTTTCAAAGCTTGCTGAAAAGGAGCTTGGCTGGAAAAAAACAACCTCCTTTACCGTCTTAAAAAGGCTTTGCGATAAAGGTCTTTTTAAAAACGAAAAGGGTGTTGTTACCTCGCTCTTTTCAAGAGATGAATTTTATTCTATGCAGTCAGAAAGATTTGTTGAGGAAACCTTTCAAGGCTCGCTCCCTGCCTTCCTTGCTGCCTTCACAGGCAGAAAAAAGCTTTCAAGGGAAGAGGTTAAGGAGCTTAAAAGGTTTGTTGATGAATATGAGGAGGAATAATTATGTATGAGCTGTTTCTCAATTCAGGCGAAATGTTTTTAAACATTCTTAATGTCAGCATAACTGCCTCCTGGCTTGTACTTGCTGTGCTTTTAGCAAGGCTCCTTCTGAAAAAAGCACCAAAATGGGTTAACTGCTTGCTGTGGGGCATTGTAGCATTAAGGCTGCTTGTGCCGATTAATATAGAAAGTGCCCTGAGTCTTGTGCCGAGTAGCGAAACCATACCTGTTTCGGATATTTATACAACTCAGGCAGGCGCTAACACACAAAGTATTGTGCCACAAATAGACAGTGGCTTTCAGGTTGTTGATTCTGTAGTGCAGCCTATAATAAACGAAACCTCTACACGCCCCGTGCTGCAAAGTAATGTCAGCATTATTGCTTGCGTGTGGCTTGCAGGTGTTGTTGCAATGCTTATTTATGCCTTTATAAGCTTTCTAAAAGTGAAAAAAAGCATTGCTCCGGCTGTGAAATTAAAAGAGAATATTTACATTTGTGATAATATAGCTACACCGTTTATATTGGGTATTGTAAGACCTAAAATATATCTTCCCTCATCTCTTTATAAGGAAGATGTGCTATACGTTATCGACCACGAAAAATCCCACATAAAAAGGCTTGATCACCTGTGGAAGCCAATGGGCTTTCTTGTGCTCACCCTTTATTGGTTTAACCCTGTTATGTGGGTAGCATATATTTACCTTTGCAAGGATATTGAGCTTGCCTGTGACGAAAAGGCAATAAAGGAATTCGATATTGAAGCAAAAAAGGAATATTCAAATGCACTTATAAATTGCAGCTCACAGCGAAGGCTCGTTTCTGCTTGCCCCTTAGCCTTTGGTGAAACAGGGGTAAAAAACAGAATTAAATCTGTTTTAAGCTACAAAAAGCCTGCCTTTTGGATAATTGTTATTTCTGTTATTCTTTGTGTAGTAATCTCTGTAGGCTTTCTTACATCCCCCGTTGCAGGTGTTCCTGCCGTTGTGGAAGGAAAAGGCTATAGCATTATATCTCAAAGGGATACAGCAATATATCTTAACATACCAAAGGCTGTTTTCAATGATGATATTTATACCGAAAAGGGTCAGCTTTTCCGTGAGGGTGAGGTAAAGGCTTTTGAACATAATAATGTCTTTGATAATAGCAGAAGCCAAACAGATATTTACCTCGCAAGCGCACGTGTTCAAAATGATGAGGTGTATTTAAGCTTTAAATTCAGCTACGAAAAACTGCAGGACTGTGGAATTATATATACAGGCTACACTACTGTAGGCAAAAAATATACGTATTCCGTTGCTGTCAGGGATGTGAACTCCCTTGTTATAGACGGAGAGCATTACTATGAGGATGAGTGTGTTGTAAGAACAGGCACCACTCAAACAAGCAAGGGTGAAACAGAGTTTTCTGTAAAGCTTTCAAAGGATGCCTTTTTGAAGGCACAAAAGCAAATTACATTTGATGTTTTCTGCACAAGAATTGCCTATGAAAAAAAGAGCTTGTTTTCAGGCTTGGATGAAGAAATGACAGAGGCTATTGAAGAGGGAATTCTTGTAAACGAGGGATATGAAAGAAAATATAAGGAGGATAATTTCTCCTGTGCGTCCTTTATACCCCTGAGGATTCAGAAAAAACAAGAGGAAATAAAGATTTTTGCCATTGTACAAGCTACCGAATTCGACTTGTCTGAGGGAAAGGTAGAGGCAGTGGCGATTCGGGGTGCATCACCCGTTGTTCTGACAATTGCGGAGGATGATGGTGATGGGTATTATCTTAAGGAGTATGTTCCCTGGCTATTATCGGAAACTAAAAATGAATTCCCCGAAAATCTTCAGGAGATAGCGGCAAATGCAATAGGCTATTATTACGATGTGCTTCACGAGAAAAATCTTGTTAAGGCAGAGCAGTATTTCTCCAAAGAATTTAAGGATTATGCAGGTAAGTACGTTTACTATGGCTCCGAGGAGTATGTAAAGCCAAGCCTTCTTCTGAAGGAAAACGGCGAAGCAATATTCAACATATCATCTTACAGTAGCTTTATGCCTGTTGGAACATACAATATAGCTGATGGCGTGTTAACCCTTGTAACATACGATGGTTTAAAGGCTTATACATTCAATGTAACGGAAAAGGGCTTTGAATTTGATGCACACAATTCCTCAAGCCTTCCAACCTACAACAATCCATCATCAACAGGCAAATACAACCCTGTGCCAAATAAGGCTGTGTTTATTGCAGAGCATATAGTGGGGCAAAATTCGTATTTTAATGCAACAATACTCGATGTAAGCGGCGACCAAATTCTTGTTGAACCCTTCCCCGATGAAGCAGTAAGCAAAAGTGCAAATAAAATATATGTTTCTCTATCCGGCTGGGTACACAGTGTTTTGCCTATGGTAGGCGATAAAATTACCGTTTGTTACGATGGTATGCTGCAGGAAACCTTCCCTGCAAAGGTGGGTAATACAATTGCTGTATATAAAATCACCGAAGAAGGTGAGGATGAGCCATCTGCCGTTGAGTACCACCTTGGTAACGAGGGCATAAAGTACGTTGAGGTGATAACCGATACTCTTGTAGATGAGCTTGAAGGTAAAAGAAGCCAAACAAAAAAGGTAATTACAGACCAAAAAAAAATACAGCTTTTTATAAAAAAGTTCAACACCGTGCTGGAAAGCTCCTCTATAGATGAGCTTGATACACAGTATGAAATCCCCGGCATTGATCCTGATGACGGCTTTGATGAGGTTGTTTATGTTAACGTTTATGCTGTGGATGGCAGCAGTATCACCGTAACCTTCCCGGGTACAGAAAGGATGCGACTTGGCAAAAATACACGAAGGCTGATAACTGCGTATGAACGGGAAATGCTTTTAGATACACTTTACAATAGCCGACAGGCAGAAATTGATTACGTTGTAACCGGCACCGTAGGTAAACTGGATTTATCGAATGAGGAATTTTTGAAAAAAGCATACACCCTTTCAAACGATATGGACTATAAAGAGCTTTGCGATGTTTTCGGTTGCTCTCCGTGTCTTGGGTCATCAAGCGCAATACGAACATATTACTATTTTAACGATGAATATGTTTTGGTTATTGAAGAGGGAATACAGGTTTCTTTAAGAAAAATCTACGACCCCGAATACAGACATACTATAGGATAAAAAGCACCTGCTTCGGCAGGTGCTTTTTTGAATTAGGAATGAGGGGATACTCCGTTATTTTAGCTGCCAGTTGCCAGATGCCAGGGATTCGCAAAGTTGGATAGAACAACAGTAAGGGCAGGATTGTAGCCTGCCCGAAAGCAAAGAAAAACAACGGGACGGCTAAAATCACGCCTTACTATCTTCGCAAATTCATATTGCACTCTTTTGCTCCATAATGTATAATCATTTTTAGCAAATACGAAAAAAGGTGATTTTTATGATGGATAAATACGCACGCTTCAGATTTCAGCCTTGCCTTCCTTTGGGTAAGGACGGTAGGAGAGTTACTGCTTCTCCCGAGCACATTGCTCTTTCACGCAGAGCAGCAGGTGAGGGTATGGTGCTTCTCAAAAATGAGAACAACGCTCTCCCGTTAAGCAAAAGTGAAAAGGTTGCTCTCTTCGGTAAAGCTACCATTGAATATATTAAGGGTGGTGGTGGCAGTGGAGATGTTCATTGCCCATATATCCGTAATATTTACGAGG
>JAZSJL010000220.1:0-5672 GCA_045534355.1 Acutalibacteraceae bacterium | reverse complement strand
CACGTTGGTCTTAACGTTGCGGCAGACCCGCTTTTCACGTCATCATACACAGGTGTAAATGCAGGTATGGTAATTGTTGTAGCTGACGACCCCGGTATGCATTCATCACAGAATGAGCAGGACAGCCGTCACTATGCACAGGCTTCAAAGATTATGATGCTTGAGCCATCAGATTCAGAGGAGTGCTTACAGTATTCAAAGCTTGCATATGAGCTTTCAGAGAGCTTTGATACACCTGTTCTTCTCCGTCTTACAACAAGAGTTGCTCATTCAAGAAGCCTTGCTACAGTGGGCGACAGAGTGGACAACGGTCTTAAGCCATACGAAAAGAATCCGCAAAAATACGTTATGGTACCTGCAAATGCAAAGGTAAAGCACGTTATTGTTGAGGATAGAATTCTTAAGCAGATTGAGTATTGCGATACGCAGGCAGTAGCTAACGGCTTGAACTCTGTTGAGTACAACGACAAGAAAATTGGTGTTATTACTGCAGGTATCTGCTACCAGTATGCAAAGGAAGCATTGGGCGATAAAGCATCTTACCTTAAATTAGGCTGTGTATATCCACTTCCCGTTAAGCTTATTGAGGATTTCTGTAAAGAGTGCGATACTGTTTACGTTCTTGAGGAGCTTGATGACTATATCGAAACTCATTGCAAAAAGCTTGGCTTAAACGTAATAGGTAAAGAAAAATTCACATTACAGGGTGAGTATTCCCAGGGACTTATCAGAAAGGTTATTTTAGGTGAAGAAACAGCATCTCTCAAGGCTGATGTAGCAATTCCTGCAAGACCTCCTGTGCTTTGCGCAGGTTGCCCTCACAGAGGACTTTTCTATGCTTTGAAGAAGCTTAATGTTACAGTAAGTGGTGATATCGGCTGTTATACACTTGGTGCATCAAAGCCTCTTGGTATGATTGATACCGTTCTTTGTATGGGTGGTAGTGTTTCAGGTCTCCACGGCAGAAATATGGCAGACCCTGATAATGCTAAAAAGTGTGTTGCTGTTATCGGCGACTCTACGTTTATACATTCAGGTGTTACCGGTCTTATAGATATTGCATATAACAACAGCAATTCTGTAACAATCATTCTTGATAACAGCATTACAGGTATGACAGGTCACCAGCAGAACCCAACCACTGGCTTCAATATTAAAGGTGAGCCTGCAGCAGCAGTCAGCCTTGAAAAGCTTTGCGAGGCTGTTGGTATCAGCAATGTTTTCGTTGTTGACCCATATAATCTTGACGAGTGCTACGAAACAATAGGTAAAGCACTTTCACTTAACGCTCCTGCAGTTGTAATTTCAAGAAGACCTTGTGCTCTTCTTAAGAGCGTTAAGCACAACCCACCTCTTAAGGTGAATAAGGATAAATGTAAATCCTGCAAAATGTGTATGAAAATAGGCTGTCCTGCTATCAGTATGAAGGATGGCAAGGCAGAAATCGACTTTACACAGTGCCTTGGTTGCAACGTCTGCTCACAGCTTTGCAAATTCGGTGCTATTGAATAAGGAGGGGAGTATTTATGAATAAAGCTATAATGATAGTTGGCGTAGGTGGTCAGGGTACTCTCCTTGCAAGCCGTATTTTAGGTAGTGCGCTTCTTTCTCAGGGCTACGATGTAAAGGTTTCTGAGGTGCACGGTATGAGTCAGCGTGGTGGCTCTGTTGTAACGTATGTTAAGTATGGTCAAAAGGTGTATTCACCTGTAATAGGTGAGGGCGAAGCAGATTTGATTCTTGCTTTCGAACAGCTTGAGGCTGCAAGGTGGCTCTCTTGTCTTAAGCCGGAGGGTAAGGTTGTTGTAAACGTACAGCAGATTGACCCGATGTCTGTTGTTATCGGTGATTGTGAATATCCTGCAGACGTGCTTTCTGCAGTTAAGGCAACAGGGGTAGAGGTACAGCAGCTTGATGCACTTCCTCTTGCAGTAGAGGCAGGCTCACCCAAGGCTGTTAACGTTGTGCTTATAGGCGCAATGGCAAAGAGCACGGATATTCCTAAAGAAATCTGGTTGGATGCAATAAAGGCTTGCGTTCCGCAGAAATTCCTTGAGCTTAATATTAAGGCTTTTGAGCTCGGCTACGAATCTAAATAAATCCTTAATTAATTACGGCACTTCGATTGACAAAATCGGGGTGCTTTTTTGTACAATTTTGATATAAAAAATATCACTTTTTTCGTTGACAAAATGGCATAATTATACTAAAATGGATTATGTAGTATTATAAGTATAACTGTAATACTGTCCAGGTGAATTTTTTATTCGTCAAGTTTTATTCGAAAGGGTGTTTTTTTTGAAGCGAACAAAGATTTTATCGTTCCTTCTCGCTGCATTACTCGTGCTGAGTAGCTTCTCTTGTCTCTCGGTAGTTTCTTTTGCAGCAGAACTCGTGGATTTCGGCTATACTCCCGAAAGCGCAAATGCAGAAGACCCTGCAGGAAGAGTAACTGCATGGGAATTCTACGATGATGGTGTACTTTATATCTATGATAACCCGGGTGGAATTCCCTGGGTGAAGTATGCCGACCAGGTTCTCTCCGTTGTTGTTAAAGGGAAAGATGGTTCATTATCTAAATTGACTGCACTTCCCGAACAGTCTTTCTATGACTTTGAAAATCTTACAGTAGTAGATTTGAGCAACGCAGGTAACTTGCAGATTATTGGTGCACATGCCTTCGATGGCTGTACGTCAATCACAGAAATCAAGCTTCCTAACAGTGTTATTACAGTAGATGACTATGCGTTCTATGCTTGTGATAACCTTAAGAAAGCAACTCTTAGTGCTTCTCTTAAGAATGTTGGCAAAAACGTATTCAAGGGTTGTGAAGCGCTTGAAACTGTTATTATTCCTAATGGTACGAAAACAATAGGCTATGGCATGTTTGAGGATTGTTCAGCTCTTGCAGCAATCGAGCTTCCTGACAGCGTAGAGGCAATCAATGCGCATGCATTTGAGGGTTGCTCATTAATCACCGAAATCGTTATTCCTGACAGCGTTGTTGATTTAGGTGACTATGCTTTCTACGAATCAGGCATCACAAAAGCATATGTTGGTCACAGCGTTACAAACGTTGGCTCATATGTTTTCGGCAGATGCTCCTCTCTCGAGGAGGTAACCTTTACATCAGGCATCAACACAATCGGTGAGTGGATGTTCTACGATTGTACATCACTTACAACAATAGTTGATTTCCCTGAAAGTGTACAGGTTATCGGTGCACATGCATTCGAAGGCTGTTCAGCACTTACTGCAGTAGCAGTTCCAAACACAGTTACAGAGATTGGTGATTCAGCTTTCGCAGGTTGTTCAGCTCTTGCAAATGTTACATTAAGCACAGCACTTACAAAGATTGGTGCAAACGCATTCAACGGTGCTTCTGTTTCTGCTATTGATATTCCGTACGGTGTACAGGAAATCGGTGCAGGTGCTTTCGCAAACTGTTCAGCACTTACAGAAATTAACGTTGCTACTGCTAACACAGCATACAAGAGCCTTGATGGTATTCTTTATACTGCTGATATGGGTATGCTCATTATTTGCCCTGCAGGTAAAACAGGCGACGTTGTTATTCCTGATGCAACTAACAGCATTTACTCAAATGCTTTCCTTGGCTGCACAGGCATCAGCTCTGTTACAATTCCTGCAACAGTACAGAGTATCGATGTTACAGCATTTAACGGCTGCGCAGATACTCTTGTTATAAAGACTCTTTGTAGCGCATATGCAGCAGAGTATGCAAAGCTCTTCGGTATTGATGCAGAAATCACTCATACAGGTGAAATAGAGTGGGTTGTTACAACAGAGCCGGATTGTGAAAATTACGGTGAAAAGACACCTACCTGTTCAGATTGTAAAGAGGTACAGGGCGCACCTGAGCTTATCGCACCACTTGGTCACAGCTACGATGCAGGTGTTGTTACAAAGAAGCCAAACTGTACCGAAACAGGTGTTGTTACATTTACCTGTGAGCACGATGGTTGCCTTGAGTCTTACACAGAGGACATTCCTGCAACAGGTCACAATATGGATGGTGGTATAGTTCTTCAGGAGCCAACCTGTGATGTTAACGGTAAGAGAAGATTTACCTGTCAGAACGAGGGTTGCTACTATTATGAGGATTACGATATCCCTGCAACAGGTCACAGCTACGATGAAGGCACAGTTACAGTTGCTCCTACGTGTGACACAGCAGGTGAAAAAGTATTCAAGTGTACAGACCCCACTTGTACAATGTCTTATATAGAGGTTCTTCCTGCAATCGGTCACAGCTATGGTGAGGAAGTAATCACACTTGCTCCAAACTGCGAAGAAAACGGTGAATCTGTTAAGGCTTGTCAGAATGAAGGTTGTACAAATATTCTTACAACAGTTCTTCCTGCAACAGGTCACAACTACGATAAAGGTGCTGTCACAAAATACCCAACAGTACACGAAAACGGCGAATATACATATACATGTCAGAATGAATGGTGCACAGAGGACCATGCAAATCATACAAAGGTTGTTGAAATTATAACCAATGCATTCGACGGCATTCTCGATACAAACGATGGTGCATATGCAGATGATAAGGGTATTCAGGAGCTTACATGGGTTCTTACAGATGAATACGACCTCTACGTATTTGCAGACGTTGACGCTAACGATTGGGCAGACCACAGAGCTTTAATTGAAACAGTTACCTTTACAGATAAGGCAACAACTGTTACAAATGGTTCATTTGCAAAAATGCCAAAGCTCAGAGAAGCATATATTCTCTTGAATCTCGGCACAATCGAAGCATACGCATTCCAGCTTTGCCCGGCACTTGAAACTGTTGTTACAGGTTCAATCAAAACAATCGGAAACTTCGCCTTCTATGGTTGCGATGCTCTTACATATGTTGACATCTATGGTGGTCTTGATATTGATTCAGTTGGATCAAACATCTTCCTTTCTTGCGATAAGCTCTCAACAGTAATTCTTGGTAATGGTTGCCTTGAGCTTGGCTATGCAATGTTTATGGAGTGTGCAGCTCTTGAGGAAATCACCCTTCCGGAAAGTATAGTTGTTATTGGTGACTCTGCTTTTGACGGCACATCACTGGAAACAATTTATATTCCTAAGGATGTTGAAACAATCGACAAGGGTGCATTTACAAACTGTAATTCACTCACAGCAATCAATGTTGATGATAAGAACGATTTCTACTTCAGCGTTGATGGTGTTCTTTACGATATAAGACTCAATACTCTTATGCTTTGCCCGGCAGGCAAAAAGGGTGAGGTTACTGTATGGGATGGCACAACAGCTATTGCAGATGATGCATTCATCGGCTGTAAGGGTGTTACAAAGGTAACTGTTCCAAACAGCGTAATGCAGATTGCATCAAACGCATTTAACAATTGTGCAACAAACCTTATTATCAAGGGTAACTGCGATTCACAGGGTATTGCATTTGCAAAGGCTCGTGGTATCGCAACAGAAATCACTCACGTTGCAGGTCTTATTTGGCAGACAAGGGTTGAACCAAACTGTCTTGAAAAGGGAATAGATGAGCTTGTTTGCTCAGGCTGTGGCGATGTTTCAGAAACAAAGGAAACAGATGCACTTGGCCATAATTACAACTCCGGCGTTGTTACAACAGACCCAACCTGTGATACAGATGGTGTTATGACATATACCTG
>JAZSJL010000260.1:0-2250 GCA_045534355.1 Acutalibacteraceae bacterium | reverse complement strand
ATCTTGCTTCAGCCTGTGCCTCTGCAGAAAGTGGTACGTGAACAGCCATCTGGTCACCGTCGAAGTCGGCGTTGAAGGCTGTACAAACAAGTGGATGAAGCTTAATGGCTCTGCCTTCAACAAGCACAGGCTCAAATGCCTGAATACCAAGTCTGTGAAGTGTAGGAGCACGGTTAAGCATTACAGGGTGGTCCTTGATTACTACTTCAAGAGCATCCCAGACGTCAACACTTGCACGGTCAACCATTTTTCTTGCTGATTTAATGTTGTTTGCCTTACCAAGGTCACAAAGACGTTTCATAACGAAAGGCTTAAACAGCTCAAGTGCCATCTCCTTCGGAAGACCACACTGATAAAGCTTAAGCTCAGGACCAACAACGATAACGGAACGACCTGAATAGTCAACACGCTTACCGAGAAGATTCTGACGGAAACGACCCTGCTTACCTTTAAGCATATCTGAAAGTGATTTAAGTGCACGGTTGTTTGGACCTGTTACAGGTCTGCCACGTCTGCCGTTATCGATAAGAGCGTCAACAGCTTCCTGAAGCATTCTCTTTTCGTTGTTAACGATAATAGCAGGAGCACCTAATTTATTAAGCTTTTTAAGACGTTCGTTTCTGTTAATAACACGTCTGTAAAGATCGTTAAGGTCTGATGTTGCAAACCTGCCACCATCAAGCTGTACCATTGGACGGATATCCGGTGGAATAACAGGAATTACATTGAGAATCATCCATTCAGGTAAGTTGCCTGAGTTTTTGAATGCCTCGCAAACCTCTAATCTTTTAAGAACACGAAGCTTCTTCTGACCTGCTGCTGTTTTGAGCTCCTCGTGAAGTTCTTCACAAAGATCAGCAACATTAATTTCCTTAAGAAGTGTCTGAATAGCTTCTGCACCCATCTCAGCCCTAAAAGAATCACGGTCGTATTTTTCGACTGCCTCTGCATATTCCTTTTCGCTGAGAATCTGTTTTTTCTCAAGTGGAGTATCGCCCGGATCGATAACGATATACTTAGCAAAGTAAAGAACCTTTTCAAGGTCACGGTGTGAAATATCAAGAATAAGTCCCATTCTTGAAGGAGTGCCCTTAAAGTACCAAATGTGTGATACAGGAGCAGCAAGCTCAATGTGACCCATACGTTCACGTCTTACCTTTGCTTTAGTGATTTCAACGCCGCAGCGCTCACACTTTTTGCCTTTGAATCGAATTTTCTTATATCTTCCGCAATGACATTCCCAGTCCTTTGTAGGTCCGAAAATCTTTTCGCAGAAAAGACCATCCTTCTCCGGTTTGAGAGTACGATAGTTTATGGTTTCAGGCTTGGTTACCTCACCATAAGACCACTCTCTGATAAGCTCGGGAGAAGCGAGTCCTATTTTAATCGATTCAAAATCTATGTTGTTATCCTCAACAGTTACATTAACTGAATCGTATGCCATATATGAATAACCCTTCTTCCTAATCATTAAATAGGATTTGAGCTGATTGTTTTAATCAGAAATCCTCGTTGCCGAAAAAATCATTTTTATTAAAATTCTTCTTCGTCGTTGAATGAAGATGATTCAATATCCTCATCTGTTTCTGAGAATCCGACTGCATCCTCTGCATCATTTACCTCGCTCATATCTGAGCCCTCTGTAAATGTAACGATGCCACCTTCATCATCGAAGTTCTGTCTAAGGTCGATTTCGTTGTTATCCTTATCGAGAACACGAACATCAAGACCCAAGGACTGAAGCTCTTTAATAAGAACCTTAAATGATTCCGGAACGCCCGGCTTCGGAATATTGTAGCCCTTAACAATGGACTCGTATGTCTTAACACGTCCTACAACGTCGTCAGACTTAACTGTAAGAATTTCCTGAAGAGTATATGCTGCACCATAAGCCTCAAGTGCCCAAACTTCCATTTCACCGAAACGCTGACCACCAAACTGAGCTTTACCACCCAATGGCTGCTGTGTAACAAGTGAGTACGGACCGATTGAACGAACATGAATCTTATCATCAACAAGGTGGTGCAGTTTCAGGTAATGCATGTGTCCGATTGTAACAGCGCCGTCGAAATATTCTCCGGTTCTACCATCACGCAATCTTACTTTACCGTCTCTGCTAATCGGAACACCCTTCCATAACTGTCTGTGTGCTCTGTTTTCTGATAAATACTCAAATACATCCGGTCTTAATGTATCAGCATGCTTTCCTGAGAAAGTCGGTGCAGATGCATCATATTCCGTATTATTCTT
>JAZSJL010000156.1:0-3962 GCA_045534355.1 Acutalibacteraceae bacterium | reverse complement strand
TGTAGAAACAACGTTTTCCTGACCGATGTAGCCGTTGATGAAGCCACCACTGTACTTACCGAAGTAGTTGTACTGCTGAACGAGAAGGTCCTCAGAATAAATCTGGTCAATCCACTGAATATCTTCGTTGGATTTAATCTGGTCAAGAGAGTAGTACTCTATATTATTCTTATCGCAAGCATCAACAAGCACAACGCCGATAACGTCGGAACCACCTACAAGGCCGATAGTCTTGTCAATACGCTCACATACCCAGTACGGGTGTCCGTTCTCGTCAATTTCGAGAGACGGTGTGCCGAACATATATGTTGGGAATTTGAAACGAAGCACACGGTCAAGGCGCTCGTTAAGGTATTCACCTGTAGAAACCTTGATATTAGGAAGGTTATTATCTGCAAGAGAAACAACCTCTGCCTCCTGTGTATACATATTAACTGCAACGTATGCCGGGAAGCCTTCTCTTGTATTCTTAATCCACTTGAACACATCGCCATACTTAAGCGGGAAAATTCTGTATGGGTTACCCTGGTAGTTAATCTGTGTAGAATACTTATCATCAATAACGAACTGGGAAACCTTTTTCAATTCACCAAGGGTTTTGTTTGCAAGAACGAGAGCAGCATCCTTATCAATCATGGGTACACTCTTGAAATCCTCAAGACTTGTAATTGTAGTGATGCTTCTGTCGCTCTCACCGAAATTCTGTGTATCAACTGTAATAATTTCGCTGTAATCTCTTGCTCTGAAGAGAGGAGCAGACACCACGTAACCAATACCAAGTATAAGAGCAAAAACGAGAGCAATAATGATAGGTGCCTTCAACTGCTTCTTTGCATATGGGATATATTCAGGCTTCATAAATGCCTGTGTGGTTATGATAGTCATAGCGCCGAAAATAATGAGAACTACTGCAATATAGTAGTAAAGCTCAATTGCCTTAAGATTGAGTGCAGGCAACATAAAATAGTACGCTACAGCAGCACCAATAATGGTAACAATAAGAGAAATAATGATTTTGAGAACCTTCTTCTCAGGTGGAATAACAACCTCTTTAGGTGCACCCTTACCGGAAAAGTCTACTTTAATAGGGTCCATTAAGACAACTCCTTTTGAAATATTAGGCTGCAGGAAACCTTCCCCAAGCCTTAAAATACCATATAATTATATACTATTAATAAATCAAATACAAGCCTTATTTAATTACTTTCCAATCCGAAACAGAAGCATAGCTCTCCCCTGCCTCAAAGCCTACTATATTAGGGTTAACGGAAACAATGGCTTTTCTGTAAAAAAGAGGAATAAACGGCACCTCTGTTTCAAAGCTCTCAACAAATGTCATTGTTGAGCTCTCACCATTTTCGTATGCTTGATATTCTTTGAAAAACTCACTATCTATGCCGTAAGAAAGCTCTCCCTTTTCAGAGAAAAACTCTGTTAAATCATAGTTAAGAGGCAGCTCTGTTTCTCCAATATAAAGTGTAAAATGTCCTTCATCCAGCGCAGCCTTGAAATCCTCAATTGTTTTCTTTTCTGTAATAGTTACACCAAAGCCTATATCCTGCAAGGATTTTTTTACTGCCTGAGCTACAGAGAGCTTATATTCATTCTCTGCACAAACAAGAATATTCACCCTCAAAGAGCTTGTGCCGTTAGTGCGAACACCCTCATCAGTGAGCTTTGTGTAGCCATTTCTCTCTAAAATCGAAACAGCCTTTTGAAGCTCTCCCTGTGCAGAAGGTAAATCCTCCATATTAAGCTGATAAAAGCTATCCCTAAACGGAGTAATTGCAGGCGTTGTCTGACCTAAAAATGAGGCTGCAGCAATTTCTGCACGGCTTATGCCTATATTCATAGCCTGGCGCACCGAGGTAATCGATGCCACCGAGCCTGCCCAATTTGAGTTTACGCCAATATATACCAAATTATTCATATTCTGGTAAACTGTAGCAGAGGAAAGATTAATGTATTTAACCCTGCTCAAATCGTTTTTATAAACACTTATCTGATTTGCCTTGAACGGATAAATCGGTCCCGAAAGACCTGCCATATCATAAAGAGCAATCTGCTTGTGCCAGGTAGATGTGAAATCTCTGTGCAAATCATTTACCTGCAAATACGGCATTTCTTCAAGATATGCCAGCTTATACTTACCACAGCCAATGTATTTGTCATTTGATATTCTGATTATCGGAAAGGTAAGCACATTAAAAGCAAACGGGTCTTGCTTTGAAAGAGTAAAGGTAACAGTATAGGTATCTGCCACGGCTATAGAGGTAACGTTGGCAAGGCTTGCTTTATAGTACGGGTTAGCCTTAGCTCTCTCAAAAGAAGCCTTGATATAAGCAGAGTTTACCTCAACACCATCGGAAAATTTAACACCACTTTTTATTTTAACAGTAAGCTTGTTGCCGTTTTCTTCACCACTTACAGCCAACTGCATTTCGCCCTTGCCGTCCTCTGTAGCAACGTACAGGCTTTCGTAAATAACAGGAATCAAATCTCTGTTCATTGAGCTTTTTGAAGCATAAGGATCAAGAGTATCTGCGCTGGTATACGGCAAAGAAATATCTGCATTTATCATCTCTGTGGGGAGTATATAATCCTCATCAGGCACCTTTTCTTTGTTATCACAAGCAAAAAGAGTAAAGCAAAATGACAGAATAAGCAACACGGCTATTATTTTTTTCATCACCTTACACTCACCCTCTCCATGTTAAGAGCTTTACCTGTTTTTTCATCAATATCTATAACCACGCCATCCATAGCGTAGTCACCCTTTGCGTTTTCAAAGCGCACAGGAAGATTTGTTTTGAACTTTCTTATTGTCAGCTCAGGCTCTATACCCAAAACCGATTGAATCGGACCACACATTCCAACGTCTGTTATATATGCCGTACCCTTCGGCAAAAGCTGTTCATCTGCCGTTTGTACGTGAGTGTGTGTGCCCAATATTGCCGTAGCCTTGCCATCCAAATAAAAGCCCATAGCTCTTTTCTCTGCTGTTGCCTCAGCGTGAAAATCGACTATTATAACCTTACAGCCATCAACCTCACCCAAAGCCTTATCTATTGCCGAAAACGGGTTACCCAGAGGCTCAGAATACACTGTGCCAAGCATATTAATAACTGCAACTCTATATCTGCCCTTATCAATTATGCCCACACCCTGACCGGGTGCACCTGCAGGGTAATTATACGGCCTTATAACAGGCACATCACTCTCAAGGTAATCCATAATTTCAGGTCGCTTGTAGGTATGGTTACCAAGAGTTATAAAATCCACACCACTATTAAGCAGCATCTCTATAGAATTGGGTGTAACTCCGTTGCCCTGTGCAGAATTTTCACCATTGGCAATACACACATCAATATTGCTTTTTCGTTTGAAATTGGGGAGCTGCTTCATTAAAAAATCACAGCCACCCTTACCAACAACGTCGCCTAAAAACAGTAAACGCATATTTATACCGTCGTTTCTATATATAATTTTTAAAAAATTTTTAATTTTAAAAAACTCAAAAGCGAAACCACCATAGTATGAAGGTTTCGCTTTTTTAGCTTATTTATTTTGCAAAGTCAATTGCTCGACTCTCTCTGATTACGTTAACCTTAATCTGACCCGGATATTCAAGCTCATTTTCAATCTTCTGAACAATATCACGAGCAAGGAGAATCATCTGGTCATCGCTGACTGCATCAGGCTTAACCATAATACGAACCTCACGACCTGCCTGTATAGCAAATGCACTATCAACACCGGGGAATGAAGTTGTAATTTCTTCAAGCTTCTGAAGTCTCTGGATATAAGACTCAATATTTTCACGTCTTGCACCTGGTCTTGCAGCAGAAATAGCGTCTGCAGCCTGAACGATACCAACAATAACTGTATGTGCCGCAACATCACCATGGTGAGCCTGAATAGCGTGGATAACCTGCTCATTTAAATTATGCTTACGAGCAACC
>JAZSJL010000261.1:0-3057 GCA_045534355.1 Acutalibacteraceae bacterium | reverse complement strand
TACTACTGGCCACCTCCTTGGCTCACAGAACGACATGGCTACGATCCTACTTGGCAGAGAAACTGTAAACATCACTCCTGCCTTCCTTAAGTTCGGTGAGCCTATGGAAATAGAGCTTGAGGCTGCTCTCGACTCTGCAGGCTTCTGTAACGAGGCAATGGCAGGTAAAACAGAGTGCGAATACACTCTTAAGTATGCCGAATTTTGCGTTGTTGATGAAATTTGCGAAAGATTTTTCCTCAACTGTGTTACAGCCTGGGATGCACTTAAATACATAAACGATGAATTCACAAGAGAAAGCGTATACAAGGTGCTTGATGATTCTATTCACCTTGTAGATTTTGATTTTGAGGAGGAGCAGACAAGAAGCTCTATTGCACTTGCCTGTGAGCACTTTGAGAAAAAGTTAAGTGAAATCCCCTACACGGCACAATCCCACGTTATATTTGACGGCCACAGCCACATTGACGTTGCCTGGCTGTGGAGAATTCAGGAATCGGAAAGAAAGTGTGCAAGAACATATGCTAATAACCTTGCACTTATGGACGTTTACCCTGAATTCACCTTCACACAGAGCCAGGCTGTTGTTTACGATATGGTTAAGCAAAACTACCCTGAGCTTTACGAGAGAATAAAAGAAAAGGTTAAAAACGGCCAATGGAATATAGTGGGTAACACCTGGGTTGAGTGCGATACAAACATTGCATCCGGTGAAAGTATGATTCGTCAGCTTCTCTACGGCAGAGAATTCTTCCTTGAAGAATTCGGTGTTTCATCCGATACGTACTGGCTCCCCGACTGCTTCGGCTTTTCACATGCTTTGCCACAGATTATCAAAAAAAGTGGTATGAAGTACTTTATTACCACAAAGCTCCTTAATCAGGATACAAACCGTTTCCCCCATACCTTATTCAAATGGAAGGGTCACGACGGCTCACAGATTCTTGCTCTTAACCAGCGCTCACACTACCAAGGAGATTTTGACCCTGCACAGGTTCACGCAGCCTCATACAACAACGACCTTAAGGGCGTTATGAAAACAGGCTTTGGTATGTTCGGTTATGGTGATGGTGGTGGAGGAAGCACCTATAGAATGCTTGAAAATGCAAGGAGATTAAAGAACTTCCCCGGACTTCCATCAACCGAAATGGGTCACCCGCAAAAATTCTTTGCAGAGGTTGAAAAGGTAAGCGACGAGCTCCCAACCTACTGTGATGAGCTTTACTACGAAAACCACCGAGGCACCTACACAAGCCAGGGCTTCATTAAGAAGGGCAACAGACAGAGTGAATTCCTGCTTACCCGAATTGAAATGGCAAAAATATTCGGTGGTGGCTACGACGTAGCAGAGCTTAAATCTATATGGAGAAAGCTCCTTACAAACCAATTCCACGATATACTCCCGGGAACCTCAATCCACGAGGCAATGGAGGATTGCAGAGTTGCATTCAACCAGCTTTTAAGTGAAGCAAACACTCTTTATGACAATAGCCTTAAGGCAGTTACAAGCAATATAAAGGTAACTGACGAGGGTGTTGTTGTATGGAATATGCTCCCTCACAAGTGCACGTCTTACGTAACGATTGAAGGCACAAAAGCAATAGGAAAGCTCTACCGTAATTTTGAAAAAGACGGTATAGCATATACTGAATTTATTGCTGCAGACGTACCTGCAATGGGCTACAAATTCTTCCCATATGAGGGCACCTGTGGTGATGCTACAGTATCAATCGGAAATGGTGTTATTGAAAACAGCATTCTTCGTGTTGAATACGATGAAAATGGTAATCTTACTTCCGTTTTCGATAAAGAAAACAACAGAGAAACACTTACAGGCACAGCAAATATTATTTCAATTTTCATTGATAAATGTGTTCACGAAACAGCGTGGAACCTTGAGCAGAACTATGAAAAGAAGAAATGGGTGCTTGAAAAGGCAGACAGCGTAGAAATTACCGAATGCTCACCTGTAAGAGCTGTGCTTAAGGTTACAAAAACCTTTAATAAATCAGCAATCACACAGAACATTATTCTCTACGCTGATTCAAGACAGCTTCTTTTCGAAACAGAGGTTGACTGGCAGGAACGAGACAAGGTTATGAAAGCCTCCTTCCCTGTTAACGTACTTAACACAGAGGCTACCTTTGAGGCTGCGCACGGAGCAATCAAAAGACCTACCCACAGAAACTCCTCATTTGACGCTGCACGCTTTGAGCAGTGTGCTCACAAGTGGGCTGACCTTTCAGAGGGCGACTATGGTGTAAGTATTCTCAACGATTGTAAATACGGCTACGATGTTCTTGATTCCACAATGAGAATCACTCTCTTAAGAGCACCTACCTGCCCCGATAGAAAAGGTGATTTAGGATACCACAAATTCACATATTCCTTCTACCCACATAGCGGTACCTGGCAGACAGGTGGCACAGTACAGGGGGCCTTCAAGCTCAACGTTCCACTTAAAGCAATTCCTGTTTCTGCACAGGATGGTGCACTACCCGAAAGCCACAGCTTTATATACTGCGATAACGATGATATTATTATTGATGCAGTTAAGGCTGCACAGGATGGTAACGGCACGATTATTCGTGTTTACCAGAGCAGACGTGTTCGTGGCCAGAGAACACTCACAATTAATTTACCATTCACAAAGGTGTATGAATGTAACCTAATGGAGGACGAAAACACACCTGTTGAATTTAACGGCAACACCATTACCTTCAACGTAACACCATTTGAGGTTAAGACATTCAGAATTGTTTGATTTCAAACAAAAAAAGGATTGGAGATAAAAATATGAGTATTACTAACCCATATTCAGCAGGTACAGCAAACAGCAAGCTTTTCAGAATACCTGCAATATTAACTCTTAAAAGTGGCAGAATCCTTGCGTGTGGCGACGTGCGCTACGGCAACGGCACAGACGACCCTGCAAATATTGAAACTGCTTTACGCTACTCCGATGACAACGGCGCTACCTGGTCTGATGTGATATTCGTTAATAGCTTCGAGGATATGGAGCACGCCGACCACAACAAGGCTATACCTAAAAGTGCC
>JAZSJL010000411.1:0-5967 GCA_045534355.1 Acutalibacteraceae bacterium | reverse complement strand
TCCGACTTCCTTTTCATCGAAAGCACATACAGGAAGTTCACCGTTTGCCATAAGCGAAACCAACGAAACATTTTTAAGCACAAACTTTTTAAGATAATGTCCCTCGGCGCAACCAGCATTGTAACCGGTTTCATCTCCCAGCGAATTAAGAGCTTCGCTGACTGCGTTTGCGTATTTTTTGGTAAAAACCTTACCCTCTTCTGTCATTGACTTAATTTCCTCATCGAAGTAAGCCCCCAATTTAGAATCAACCAATGCATCAACATCAGGGTTTCTGTAATTGCCTCGTATATCGCCAACAGTCGCATTTTCCAGATATAAGTAGCGGGTTTTACCGGAAAGCTGAGTTCTCCACTCGGCCATTTTTTGATTAAACTCCGGAACTTCTACAGTGTAATAATAACTTAATTTTGCTTTGTAGTTTACCAACTCAACATCATTAAAGTTTTTTAACGCTACGTTAAACGCATCCATACGGGCCCTAAACTGTTCATCTGTTTCTTTTTCATAATCTTTGCAATCAATCGGGTCATTTTCACCCTTTATGGGTTTTTTAGGTATTGTGGGTTTAGCAGGTGGCACAGGTTCGGCAGGAGGCAACAAATCCTCTTCCCCATCAAACGAAACAACGTGAGCTTCGTTTAAAAACTCACCCAAAACTGCATTTTCCTCATCTAAACCCGGAATAGTTTCCTGAGGCATCCCGTTGTCTTCCATACCTGTCATAATACTTTCAACGAGATGCTGAATCAAAATTCTGTTGTTTTTGCAGTCCTCTTTTCGTCTGGCAGTGATTACACCGTCAAAAGCGGGTATTGCCACACAGAAAAGAACACCCATAATTGCAACGCAAGATAAAAGCTCAACAAGTGTAAAACCTTTTTTTGAAGTTAAAAATTTAAACATAAAATTCACCTTTCTCCCTTAATTTTGTATGACGGACCATATTGTGTCATAGGTATTTTATCACCCTCATCCACAACATAAAACTCACCATCATTCAAGGGCTCAACCTGGGTAAAGTGCTTAATACCGAGGGCGTTTTCCTTTACAATATAATATCTTCCTGTACCCGATTTAGTATATAGATTAACAAACTTATACAAGGTAGAACCATCCTCATCCAAACAAGTGTAACCCCCAACTCTCAAATAATTATTATTAAAATAAACCTCAAAAGAAATTGCTGCGATTGCTCCAACAATCAATACAACCAAACAAACGGTAGCGATCTTTTTGAATTTTTCTGCACCAATCTTCTTATAGAAAACTAAAGCTGTTAATAAAATAAAAAGACCGATAATTACAAATAACACAACCATCATTCCTTTCAGAATCTTTTATACAAAAAGTCGACACACTCTCAAGAAGCAAAACAAGTTCAATAACATTCAGACAGTAAAATCAGAATAAGCATTTTCATACTTTTTTTATTATTTCTGGGATAAAACACCTTTGTAATAATCAATATTATTATGAAGCTCCAATTAAATCTTAACCTAAAACAGGTTAAAAGTCAATACCCTGTTTCAGGTTAGGGTACAATATAAAAAAGCTCTACAGAGGTGTTTTATGTTCCCAAGAATACGAAATTTAAGAGAAGATCACGACCTTAATCAAACCCAGGTCGCCAGGTATCTGGGTATGTCACAAACAGGCTATTCCAAGTATGAAACAGGTGAAAACGATATTCCCACTTCAATTTTAATAAAACTGTCAAACCTTTACAATGTGAGCATCGATTACCTTTTAAGTGTAAGCGATGATCCCAGAAAAAGATAACAGTCTAAGCAATCATTTGATGCTTAGACTGTTTTTATTCACCCTTAAACGCCTTTAAAATTTCAGCTGCGTTTGCCTGAGTTATACCCTTTACGCTCATAAGCTGTTCTTCTGTTGCCTCGCCTATTCTTTGAAGGGTGCCGAATTTTATTATAAGAGCTTTTGCCTTTGCAGGACCTATGCCCTTAATTTCGGTGAGGGATGCTGAAAGCGCAGATTTTGTATGCTTTTTTCGGTGGTATGCTACAGCGTACCTGTGCACCTCATCCTGAATATTTGTTACAAGGCTAAAGGCTTTTTTCTTTGAGTTAAAGTCTATTCTGCCACCACCTGTAGATATTGCAGAGGTTCTGTGCTTATTATCCTTAACCATACCAAACATAGGCACACAAATATTATGCGCCTGCAAAACAGGTGCTACAGCATTCACCTGACCCTTGCCACCATCTAAAAGAATCAAGTCAGGCAATCTGCCAAAGCCTTCATTATCCCCCTGGGCTTGGTGTTTTTCGTACTCCACGAAGCGTCTATCAAGCACCTCTGCCATAGAGCGATAGTCATCCTGCCCTGCAAAGCCTTTAACAGAAAACCTTCTGTAAGCACTCTTTAGTGGCTTTCCGTTTTTGAAAACAATCATACCGGCAACGTTATTTGCGCCACCTGTGTGAGAAATATCGTAGGCTTCAATGTATTGTGGAACTTCTGAAAGTCCAAGCATCAAAGCAAGCTCCTCAAGAGCTTCTCTGCTTTTATCCTTACCGAAAAATCTTTCGGAAAGCTTTTGTACTGCATTGGATTTGCACATCTCCACAAGACGAGCCTCCGTACCCTTCTGTGGAACAACAATATTAACGTTGGAGCCTCTTTTTTCAGAAAGAAACTTAATAATATTTTCACTGTCATCAAGCTCACCGTCAAGCTCGATTCTCGGTGGGATTTTTCTGCCCATTGAATAATAGGAAATAACTAAATCACTACGGAGCATTTCGGGGGTTTCACCCTCATCCACAAAGAAATGCTCTGTATCGTAGAGTGCATTTTCAGAAAAACGAAGCACAGAAAGACAAGCCTTCCCCTCCATTGTGGCAAGGGCAAAAACATCCTGCTCCCTGTAGGTAGACGATACAACCTTTTGATTACTGCCTACCTTTTCTATGCTCCTGATTATATCCCTGATTCTTGCAGCCTTTTCGAATTCAAGATTTTCGGCGCACTCCTCCATTTCAGCAGTAAGCATTTTTATAGTTTCCTTACCACCAAACCTCAAAAAATCCAGAGCGCCTTCAACGTTCTTCAAATACTCATCTAAAGAAAGCTTACCTGAACATGGTGCACAGCATATGCCCAGGTGGTAATTAAGACACGGTCTGCTTTTGCCTATTTCTGCAGGAAAGCTCTTGCTACAGGTAGGAAGCTTATATATCTTTTTCGCCTGCTCAACAGCCTTTGTTACAGAAAAACCGGCTGTATACGGGCCTAAATAATCTGCATCCGGGTCATCCTTTTGAAGCACAGCGTAAATATTCCTCCAGCCTCTTGTTATTTTAATATAGCTAAAGCCCTTATCATCCTTAAGAAGAATATTATATTTGGGCATATTCTGCTTAATAAGGCTACACTCCAGCACAAGTGCTTCGAACTCGCTATCGGTAAGAATATAGTCAAAATCCTGCACATTCTCCACCATTTTACGCACCATAGAGGTGTGCTTACCCTGTGCACCAAAATATTGGCCGACACGGTTCTTAAGTGCCTTCGCCTTGCCGATATATATAATTTTACCCTCTTTGTTTTTCATTATATAAACCCCCGGCGAAAGAGGTAGCTTATTAGCCTTATCCTTCAACCTACGAAGTCGTGCATCCATATTCTCACCTGCCTTTTGAAAACTATGTTGCTATTATACCACAAAACTACAAATAAAAAAAGTGGTAAGCCGAAACTTACCACTTAAAATCTAAACTATTAATTATTCAGCAAAGCCGCTTTCAACAAGAGCAACAAGAGCATTTACTGCCTGCTCCTCATCAACACCACCAGCAATGATGCGAATCTCTGTGCCGCCCATAATGCCAAGTGAAAGAACACCAAGAAGGCTCTTTGCGTTTACTCTTCTCTCTTCCTTCTCAAGCCAGATAGAAGATTTGAACTCGTTTGCTTTCTGAATAAAGAAAGTTGCAGGACGTGCATGAAGGCCTACCTGATTCTGAACAGTAACATCTTTAACGTACATAATATTTCTCCCACATTAATTATAGTTTATTTTAAATCTACCTACACGTGAAACTCTCTCACGTCTACTTCATTATATCATTTTTTTATTTTTAGTCAACGAAAAATCTATAACCTTTTTGTGCAAAATCAATAATTCGGTTGGAATACTAAACTTAAACCAATTTTTTTACATTGCTTTGTGCAAAATTACAACAATTGTAGAAGGATATTATATAGTCTTAACAAATAAAATGTAATTATTTATTTCTAAGGCTATCTAAATATTCTTTATCCTTTTTTGTAAGCTCTGCTGTTTCGAGCAGCTCGGGTCTGCGCTCAAGAGTTCTTTTCAAAGCCTTCTCTCTTTGCCACTTCTGTATATTTGCATGGTGACCGGAAGCTAACACGGGTGGAACCTCTACACCATGCCACACCGGTGGCTTTGTGTATTGCGGGTATTCAAGAAGTCCTGAATAGTGACTCTCACCCATAAACCCTTCAGGCTCTGCAAGTACACCGGGAAGCATACGTGAAACGGCATCTGCAAGAATCATAGCAGGCATTTCGCCACCTGTAACAACGTAGTCACCTATAGAGATTTCTTCATCTACAATTTCATCTATAAGTCGCTGATCTACGCCCTCATATCTGCCACAAAGGATAGCAATATTAGGTAGCTCTGCAAGCTCCTTTACTCTTTCCTGTGTAAGTGTTTTACCACAGGGTGACATATAAATAAGGTGAGGTCTTGCCTGTGCCTCGCTGCAAACCTTCGTAAAGCAATCGTAAATAGGCTGTGCCATCATAAGCATACCTGCACCACCACCGTAGGGGGTATCGTCAACCTGGTTATGCTTATTGATTGCAAATTCTCTTATCTGATGAAAATTAATTTCAACCTTGCCGTTTTTACGGGCTCTGCCGATTATACTTTCTCCCATAACAGCCTGGCACATTTCAGGAAAAAGAGTAAGTATATCAATCCTCATTATCAAATAACCCCCTCAACGGGCGAATGTACACCTTATTATCTGCCACATCGCACTTAATTACAACATCCTTAATAGCAGGAATAATAACCTGACCGTTTGGTGTGTTTATATACCAAATATCGTTTGCAACCACAGGCTCAACGTTTTCGATTGTGCCGTAGCAAATGGTGTTATCGTCAGCATCAAGCACCTGACAGCCAATGAGCTCGGAAATAAACCACTTGCCCTCGGGGAGCTTAACGTCGGAGCGCTTCATATATAAAACCACGCCCTTTAAAGCACTTGCCTGTTCAATGGAGTTTACACCTTCAAATTTAACTATAGCAACATTGCCGTGAGGACGGCAGGAAACAACCTTAAGTGGCTGTTGACCCTTATCATCACGGTATAGGGTTTTAAATTTTTTTACAAATTCGGGGCCATCCCCCCAAGGGTTAAGACGCAGCTCACCCCTGACACCGTGGGTTGTACCAACCTGCCCGATTTCAAGATATTCTTTAATCATAAAATACCTCTAATAAATAATAAAAAAGACCTTTTCTTGAATATAAAGAAAAGGCCGTTTTTCTTGTTTGGGTTTACATTTAATGCAACCGCATATCAGTCGATGTCTACTTGAACCTTAACATCCTTACGAACAGCAGCCGCACGAATAACCGTACGTATAGCCTTAGCTATTCTGCCCTGTTTGCCGATAACTCTTCCCATATCGTCCGGACCTACGTGAAGATGATAAACAACAACACCCTCTTCATTAGGTTCGTCAACAGTAACCTCGACTGCATCAGGATTCTCAACGAGTCCCTTTGCGACTATCTCGAGCAATTCTTTCATTACCGTCACCTAATTACTTAATGATGTTCTGCTTTTTAAGAAGATCACGAACAGTATCTGTTGGCTGTGCGCCGTTAGCAATCCACTTTGTAACCTTTTCTGCATCGATTTTGATTTCTGCAGGATTGCTGATGGGGTTATAGTA
>JAZSJL010000334.1:0-4405 GCA_045534355.1 Acutalibacteraceae bacterium | reverse complement strand
GCATTATTACCACAAATAATACATCATCTCGTATATTATAATAAATTTTAAAATATTAGTCAAGAAAAAATATGTTCAAAAAAGAATTTTTTTGTATTTTTTTCACAATTATAAATAAATATGCCTTTTATATTAATGCTTATTACCAAAAATCACGCTTTATAAACTCTTTCAAGCTCATCGAGAATTATGTCTGCTTCTTTCTTTTGCGGGGCATATTGGGGAGAATTTCTCACTACTTTTTTCTTGTAGAGCATTAACAGCTGTGGATATTGAAGCAATGCCTCAAAGGTAAACTCACCACCGTAAAGCACCTTAAGAAGCTCAATTATTCCGCAAGGGTCTGAATTATCATTATCAAAAAGGCAGCCCTGCTGAATGGTAAAAAGGCACATACGTCTTGCAGTCGCAGAGTCAATTTCAGGAGAGCAATTTAATACTGCATCAAGCCGTGCTTCAACCTCTTCCACGGGAAGGAGAAAGGCTTTTGATAAAGCTATACCTATATCAGCCTGAGTAAAGCCCCTTTTCATGAAGGCACCAATATACCCTGCCACAACAAGCCCTACCTCGTCATTCTGCTCGTTGATGCCTGTTTTGCTGTCTAAAATCCATTGAGGAACATTTTTATTTTCCATAAAATCACCACTAAAATTATACCATTAAAAGAACAAAAAACAATACGCAATATTAATTATTAATATTATTTTAAAATTAACTTTTGTTGACAAATCCGTTACCGTGATTCATAATCGAATTTGCAATCAAACAACACAAAAACAAAACAAGGGGCTGTAAAAAACTTTTATCGTTTTTTACAGCCCCTTAATTTATAAATCAAATCAGATTTCCGGAATTACAATTTCAATTTCTCTGCCAAGGTCAGAGGATTCTGCAATACCTGAAATAATAGCCTGGTTGTAAATAATCTGGCTTGTTGGTACAGGTGACGGAAGATTGAATTCAATAGCATCAATAAATGAACGGATTTTCTTATCGAAGTTATCACCGTCATTTTCCATTTCAGGAATAACAGTTTCAACACATTCACCGGCAATGTTGTGGTAAATTGTCATTGGGCCACCAATAGAGCCGTTCCAGCACTCTGTTGAAGGAATACGAAGACCACCCTCTGTACCCATGATGATTGTATCACCGGGAGTGTCGCAATGCATAGCCCATGCAATTCTGAAGTCGAGAGTTATGCCACCCTCAAGGCGAATGTATGCAGCTGCAAAGTCGTCGACACCGAAAACCTCTGTGTATTCAGGCTTCTGAAGATATTCAGGCTTTTTGCCGAAAAGACCGGCCTTGAAGCCTGTAACTGTAAGTGGCTTTGGATAGCCGATAGCATTGAGCACCATATCGAGAGAATAGCAACCGATATCACCTAATGCGCCAAGACCTGCTGTATCCTCCTGAATGAAGGATGTGCCGAAAGGAGTAGGAATACCCATTCTTCTGCCACCACCGGTCTGAATGTAGTAGATTTTACCAAGCACACCACTTTCGCAAATCTTTTTAACCATCTTCATATTTTCGTCAAAACGAGGCTGGAAGCCGATTGAGAGAATCTTGCCACTCTTCTTTTCAGCTTTGCAGATTTCAACTGCTTCGTCCATAGTAACGCACATTGGCTTTTCAAGAAGAACGTTTACACCGTGCTCAAGAGCATAGATTGTACAAGGTGCGTGCTGACGGTTATATGTACAAACAGAAACTGCATCCAAATCCTTTTCGTTGTCAATAAGCTCTTTATCGCTGTTGTAGTATCTGCCCTCTACACCGTTTGCCTTGGCAAAAGCCTCTGCCTTGCCGGGAACAAGGTCAGCAAAAGCAACAACCTCAACGTCGTCACACTTTAAGTAGCTCTTAAGGTGAGCCTCTGCAATCCAACCACAGCCGATAATACCGACCTTGATTTTCTTGCCGTTGTAAACTCTTTCCTCTGAATGTTTTTCTTTAAAAGCATCAAGAATATTTCCCATAATATACCTCCGAAAAATATAATTTTATCTACTTTTATAGACTACCATATCGGGAAAATTCTTGCAAGAAAACAACTAAAAAAGTCAAAGCGAAAGTTGCACAAAAAACAAAAAAGCAACTTGTTAATATTGCCTAAACATAAAGAAACATTAAAAAATCTGTTAAAAAATTTCTGAAAAAAACTATATTATTAACACTTTGTTCACATTTCTGCAACAAGAATGCAACAACCCTATGCTATTATAACCTTGCCAATACAATACGTAGGAATGTAAAATTTCCCGTGAACAAGAAAAGACCATCGCTAATAAAAAGCGATGGTCTTTCCTTGTTGTATTGGAAATAAGTAGAATTCCGTTTTATTCACCGGCAAATGTTGGAGCATTTTTAGGTGTTGTACCCTTTATTACCTTGTGGTAGTAGCTATACGTCATAGGTGTATCCTTTGAAAGATTTCCTGCATCGGTTACCTGACCGAGGAAAATTGTGTGTGTATCTGTTTCCATGGTGTTTATAACCTTGCAGGTTATGTAAGCCATAGCCTGAGAGAGCACAGGGGTAAACTCTTTAACAAGAGGCTCTATACCCTCAAATTTATCTGTATCTCTGCCACTTCTGAAGCCGAAGGAGCCTATTATAATCGGGTCAACGTTTTCACCAAGAATATTTACCGCAAAAATACCTGTATCCTTTATACATTTATTTGTATAGTTATCGTGGTTTATAGATATTGCAACAGTAGCAGGGTCAGAAGTGATTTGCATAGCAGAGTTTGCTGTGCAGCCTGTTGCCTTACCCTCACCCCAGGTTGTTACAACGTATACACCGTATGATAAATTAAATAATGCTGTTTTATCCATATTCTTCACCTTGAATCCAATCCGGATTATATTTTAATTTTTCGAAAAACCGACGAAGCTTTGTCTCCGTCGGTTTTTAGCTTTCTTATTCTTCTACAAAATACTCTTTTCCGAGTCCACACACAGGGCAAAGCCAGTCTTCGGAGACATCCTCCCAGGCTGTGCCGGGTGCAACACCGTTTTCGGGGTCGCCTTTTGCAGGGTCATAAACATAACCACAAGGACAAATATATTTCATATAAATCTCTCCTTTTAAATTATTGCTCCGATAGTTTGTGCAAATTTTATGGAATTATTCACCAAAATATCTCTTAAGAAGACCTTCGAATGCCTTGCCGTGTCTTGCTTCGTCTCTTGCCATCTCATGCACTGTATCGTGGATAGCATCGAGATTCTGCTCTTTTGCCATTTTAGCAAGCTCAAACTTACCTGCTGTTGCACCGTTTTCAGCAGCAACTCTCATTTCGAGGTTCTTCTTTGTAGAATCTGTTACAAGCTCACCAAGAAGCTCTGCAAACTTTGCAGCGTGCTCTGCCTCTTCGTATGCTGCCTTTTCCCAGTAAAGACCGATTTCAGGGTAGCCTTCTCTGTGAGCAACTCTTGCCATTGCAAGGTACATACCAACCTCTGTGCATTCGCCCTCGAAGTTTGCACGAAGGCCATCAATGATTTCCTGGCTAACGCCCTTTGCTACGCCGAGAACGTGCTCTGCTGCCCAAGTCATTTCTTCTTCCTTAACTTCAACGAACTTTTCTGCAGGTGCTTTGCAAAGTGGGCAAGCTGCAGGTGGGTTTTCACCTTCAACGATCTGACCGCATACTAAACATTTCCATTTTTTCATAATAATTTCTCCTTTAATACAACAAATTTAATTTTTATATATTATTTCGGCAGGTATTGCACACGCCGTAATAAACTGTTTTTTGTGATTCAACCTGAAGCTTCATTTTTTCAAGCTCCTCTGGAATCTGTGGTGTACAGAATATATCTGTTATTTCGTGGCAGTCTTTACACAAGAAGTGAATGTGGTCTGTAAGGTTACCCTCGTAGTGCACCTTTGTGTCACTGCTTTCAACAATTGTTATATAACCCTCTTCGGTAAGCTGACCAAGATTCCTGTAAACTGTACCAAGGCTGATATTTGGGAACTGTTCCTTCACCCTCTCGTAAATAACGTCTGCCGTAGGGTGGTCACAGGCAGCCTTCACAACCTGTAGAATTGCATCTCTTTGCTTTGAGCTTCTCATTGAATCACCTCTTTTACGTAAGTAGTAATGATTACTGTTATTACTATAACCGATAAATTAAGTTTTGTCAACACCTTTTTCAAAAAATTTTTAAAAAACTTTTTATGTGAAGTATATAAGCCATTTTTCATCTCCACAAAAAGCACGTAAGGGACGGATTTCAGCCGTCCCGTTGTTTTCTTTGCTTTCGGGTGGGCTACAATCCCACCCTTACTGTTGTTCTATCCAACTGAAGAAAAACAACAGCAAGGGTACCACCCACCACCTTCGGTGGTCCCCCCTCCTCCAAACCTTCGGTTTGCAAGAGGG
>JAZSJL010000008.1:0-3171 GCA_045534355.1 Acutalibacteraceae bacterium | reverse complement strand
GATGATTATGAAGAAATTTATAAAAAAATCAATTTGTATATTTATGTGTCTGCTTCTCAGCATATCCTCTTTATCCAGCGTTGCAGCTGCAGCATATCCGTCAGGTGTTTCCCAAAAGGAAGCGCTGAATGCAGTTGAGGGTACAGATAAGCTTTTAGATTTTTTGATGCCTATGCTTATGGGTCAGAGCTTAAGTGATTCGGTAAACACTATGCTCTATAATAGCCAAACGCTTTCACAGCTACTTGTAAACACATATTCACCTTTTGAAGAAATGTCTGCTGAAATGGCTTTGCTGGGTATAGATTGCTCTACCGAAAAGCTTTCTGCAGCACTTGGCAAATACCCACAGGTATGCGTTGCTCTTTACAATAGCGAAAGCTGGGCAGAGGTAGACCTTACAGGCGTTAACTGGGGCGTAACCGAAAAAGAGGGCTTTGCAGAGGCTTTAGGCGCAATATTTTCACCCTTTAACGATATTCTTTATACACTTCTTTGTGGTGGCACATATAAGATGAATAACCTTATCACCATAAAGGGAGCGAATGGCTATGAAAATGCAATTGTGCCGGTGCTTAAGGCGTTGAAGTGTAGTGACGTAAAGAGTCAGACATTTTTTTACCTGGAAGCAATTGAGAATAAAAACACAATGATTAAAAACATTGTGTTGCCCGTACTTACAATGCTTGAGTGGGCGTTGGAAGCTCCCGCAAATAATTTAACAGAGATTTTACCGGGCTTTGCATACTTTGTGGATAGTGGAGAGCTAAACGCTTGCTTCCAATCACTTTTAAGTCCTATTACAAGCAACCCTCTTGTTGAGATTGCTGTTTTTCTTAAGATTTTAGATTTAGATTCTCTCACCAATATTGACGTTAATCAGCTTATAGCTTCCTTCACAGCAGGTGAAGATGGTGGCTTACAGCTTGCTCCGATAGATTTTACTGCACTTGCAGCTTGTGGAGAAATGACCGATACAGGCTACGTTGCAGATAAGGGTGCTACGTACGTAGAAATTGTTCGCTGGGGAGTAGAAACTCTCAAGCTCAACAAAAACAGCATTGGTGCACTTCTTGGTAGTGCAGAGTCGCAAGGAGATACAGATTTTCTTGCAAGCTTTTTAGATAAGGACACAGAGCTTATTACAGCCACGTTTGTGCTGTTGTTTACACCTGCAGAGATCGGTGCACCTGAAGCAATGCTTTACCCTGCATTTAATGCAGGTAGCGTGCAGAATACAACAAAGCTGACAGATAAGAATTTTGAAAAGGTCTTCAACGAAATAGACGACCTTTTAGACCAGTTTGTTAAAGAGGGTGGCGCCTACAGTACAGTTGGCTCTATGATTTCGTCATCCATATACACAAACGCAAATATCAACTCTGCTTTGCTTGGTATATATAAGGCAATGGAGGATGAAGGTCTTGTAAGCGTTTTGGGTCTTTTAGGAATAAATGCTACTCCACAAGGCGTTGCAACACTTTTAGGTGACGATTATTCAAGAGCGTACAAAACTTTATCTAAATATATTTCTTGGAATGACGTTTCACTTAAAGGCGTTACATGGGGCTTTTCAGACGGCTCACGCCGAGGCTTCCAAAATGCACTCACAGCCATTTTAAGACCGTTGCTCCCACTTCTGAGAACTGTTCTTGCAGGTGAGGATTTAGTTATTATGAACAGCATCACAATCAAGGGTGCAGATGGCTACAACACAGCAATCATTCCTGTATTGGAGGCTCTTGGCTGTAGTGCGTTGACAATAAAGAGCTACTCATCCTACAAAAACAGTGCAGCAGGAGATGGTGTGCTCAAGAACATCCTGGAGCCTGTTTTCGATTTGCTGGATAACCTTTGCAGTTTACCTGTTAAAACTATTGTAGATGTGCTTCCCAATAT
Organism: Acutalibacteraceae bacterium; assembly: GCA_045534355.1. Classification (GTDB taxonomy): domain Bacteria; phylum Bacillota; class Clostridia; order Oscillospirales; family Acutalibacteraceae; genus DTU089. Next base: position 1,272 of record JAZSJL010000008.1, on the reverse strand, counting down.
AGTTTACTTTATGGAAAGTGGCTCTCTTGAAAAGTGTATATCAAATCTGTTGCTTCCTATCACTTCAGTTCTAAACAGAACTCCGGGTGTGTTCGATATTTCCTTTGATACCACGGAGCTGACAAAACAGCTTGATATTAACACTATAATGACCGGTATGCTTAAGGGTGTAGGAATAAGTGGCTTGGAGCTTGATTTAAAACAGCTTGCATCATTGGGTAAAGCAACCGAGAAAACAAGTAAGGCTGTTATAAACGGTGAAAAGGTAAAATATACCTACATTGAGTCCGATAGAAATGCAATTATTCTCTCACTCTTAAAGCTTATTGCAAGGGTGCTCAAAACACCGGGAAACGAAAATCTTCTTATGGGCTCAATGGGCTCCACTAATCAGAATTTCGATACCTCTGCAATGACAGACCAGTTCAAAACAATGACTGAGGACGAATTAATTGAGTGGCTCTATAACCTTTTCTTTAAGGAAAGAGTTCAGTTTGAAATTGTAACGGGTGAAGATGGCTATACGCCGACCATTATTTATAAGCCTGCGCCAAAGAATTATACAGGATTATATATTTTCCTTGGTTATTTAGGCTTGTGCGCTGTTGTAGGCGTAATACTTTTCATAAACAGAAAACGCTTATACGGTGACTCGGAGGGTTAAGTATGTTAGTTTTAAAAAATATAGTTAAGGATTATGTTACAGGTGACACCACCGTAAGAGCCTTAAAGGGTATCGACATAAACTTCAGAGAAAGCGAGTTCGTTGCCATTTTAGGCCCCTCCGGCTGTGGTAAAACAACACTTCTTAACATAATCGGTGGTCTCGACAGATATACAAGTGGAGACCTTTTCATAAACGGTAAATCTACAAAATATTTCAACGATAGTGATTGGGATACCTACAGAAATCACTCAATCGGTTTCGTTTTCCAGAGCTACAATCTTATCCCTCACCAAACTGTTTTGTCAAACGTTGAGCTTGCCCTTACTCTTTCGGGTGTTTCTAAAAAGGAGCGTCGTCAGAGGGCTATAGAGGCTCTTAAAAAGGTTGGTCTTGAGGAACAAATCTATAAAAAACCGAATCAGATGTCAGGTGGTCAGATGCAACGTGTGGCAATTGCACGTGCACTTATAAATGACCCCGATATTCTCCTTGCCGACGAGCCTACAGGTGCTCTCGATAGTGAAACAAGTGTTCAGATTATGGAGCTTCTTAAGGAAATCTCCAAGGAGAAGCTTATAATTATGGTTACCCATAACCCTGACCTT
>JAZSJL010000029.1:0-2257 GCA_045534355.1 Acutalibacteraceae bacterium | reverse complement strand
GGTGGTCCTAATTTACTTGTTCAGACTATTGAACAGAATTTCGGGATTAAAATAGATGATTATGCTACAGTTAATTTCGATATGTTTGAAGCACTTGTGGACGGTATCGGTGGCGTTGAGGTAGAGGTAACCGAGAGCGAAGCATCTCATATGAACAGCTACTTTAAGTTAGGCTCATCGGGTAAGGCCGATAAGGTCGAAGCAGGTGAAAACGTATATCTCAACGGCTATCAGGCGCTTTGCTATGCAAGAATAAGAAAGCTGGACTCTGACTTTCAGAGAACAGAGCGTCAGCAAAAAATTATTGGTGCAATAATCAATAAAGTAAAGGGTGACCTTAATCCTGTAGGCATACCGAAGCTTATGGATACGGCAAAATCCGTTGCTCCGTATATCGAAACAACACTTTCAGAGGGCGACGTGCTTTCACTCCTTGTGAGTATGACCTCCTGCGTTGCGAAATCAGGTGGAGATATAAGCTCGATTATGGTGTCTGCACAGCTTCCTTTTGAAGGTACCTGGTGGTATTCAAGTGAGTGGGACGGTTCAAGCATATCTATTGATTTAGATGAAAACAGAGCTATGCTCTATTCACTTCTTTACGAGGAAACACCACAGGAAGAAATCACAGAAACACAAGAGTAATAAACGAATAAACTCCCTCATATACTTTCTTGAGAGTATATGAAGGGAGTTTGTTTTTATGGACATCTCATTAAAGCATGAGGATTATAAAATTCTCACTATGGATAAAGAATATTCGGTAGAGGAAAATATTGAAGCAGAGTTCCTTTTACCACAATATATGCCTGAAATACTAAAGGTTATAAAGGTAACGGCAGTACCTAAAATAACCTCCTGTAAGGCATTGGGTACAAGAATCGACGTTGATGGTGTGTGTGAGCTTCGTATTATTTACACTGCCGAGGATAATTGCATTTACACCTTTTCCCAGAGCAAGCCGTTTTCTGTCTATTGCGAAAAGAGTGAGCTTGAAAATGCAATTGACTTTAATGCAACTGCAAAGGTGGATTATGTCAATTGCAGAGCAACAGGTACAAGAAAAGCAGAGCTAAAGGCAAGTGTGCTTGTGAAAATAAAGGTGTTTTACGAAAGCTGTGTGGATATTATTTCTTTAGATAAGGAATGTGGTATTCAAACTAAAACACATACTATAGGTTGCTTATCTCTGGGCTGTAAAAAAACACGCTCCTTTTCTATGAGTGATACAATTAACCTTGCAACACCATCTGCTTTTATCATAAGCGGCAAGGCTGTTGTGCTCCTGTCAGAAACAAGAAAGGTAAGCAATAAGCTTATGCTCAAGGGTGATGTGCTTGTTGAAATTTGCTATGTGAATAGCGATAACAGAGCCCTTGCGGAGCATATAACCCACACCATACCACTTAACCAGATATTGGAAATAGAGGGTCTTAACGAAAGCTTTATAGGTGACGTACAGGTTAGCGTGAAGGCGTTGGATATTATACTTAAGGGTGAGCATGATAGCTTTACCTCTGCCTTTGATTTGTCCTTAGGTTTAGATGCCTCTGTTACAATGTGGGAGGAAAAGGAGCTTACGCTTATAACAGACGCTTACGGAGTAGATACAGCCGTAGCATCGAAAAAAAGTATATGTGCAGTCTGGTCGTTGTTGGACAGAATAAATGATACGTATCTTTGTGACAACGGCTTCAAGGTGCCGGGAGAGGGTGTCTCCTGTGTTGTGGATGCTATGGGTGAGATAGCAGGTCTGAAATATACCATCGCAGACGGTAGCCTTAATATATCAGGCTCCCTTTGTGTATCATTTATCATCAGGGATATAAATAACTCTCTTACATCGGTTAATAAAGCATTTGATTTTTCATACAAGCGCTCGGCAGATTTCGTTGCAGAAAATATTCTTTGTGAGCCGATTATAGATATTGTTTCTATTAAGTGCACCATAAAAAACAACGATACTATCGAGCTTCGCACAGAAATGAAAATAACTGCCCCTGTGTATAATCAGACTACCGAGGACTTAATAACAGAAATTTCCAATGATGGTGAAAAGCCTTTGCCTAAAAGAGCACCTATTGTTGTATATTTTCCCGGTAAAGAGAATGAGCCCTTGTGGGATATTGCAAAGAAATACGGTACTACAGTATCAGCGATTGCTGATGAAAATGAACTCAATGGCGACACAACAGAGGGCTTGAAGATATTGTTTATTCCTTCGGCTTGATTTAAAAGTAAATAGTATGTATAATAG